>CALUHX010000011.1 GCA_944320555.1 uncultured Butyricimonas sp.
GTTTTCAAGGACGCTCCGTTCTATGGGAACGGAACGAGCGAGCGGTTGTTTGAGAAGGGTTTGTGCCTGCCTTCGGGCCCGACGCTGAGGGAGGAGGACTTGGAGCGGGTGGCTGAAGTGGTTAAGAAGTTGGCGGGGAGATGAGGTAGACACGAAATAAACATAGGATATTTAGTTAATGGTCCCGGGAGAGCCATTTTGCGTGGCAACTCCCGGGATTTTTGTTTTATATAATTTAAATTTAGTTGGATGATAAAAATTGAAGAGGCAAGTTTTGTGGCTTGCATGAAAACGGGGTCTTGGAAGACCATGACAGGAGAAGAGTTATATGAGAACGCAGAAAAATTGCAACGGCTTTTGGATGAGGCGTTGGAGGAGATGGAGGATGCCGGGGAACGTCGTCGTTTTTCGCGATGCGTGCGCAATCGGTTGAAGTTGTTGATGGTGCCGGTCCGAGAGGATGACGGCGGTGGAAAAAAATAGGGAGCTGGCATTGGGATTCGCTTCGGTGTTGCTGGAGCAATTGGAGAATGGCGGAGAGGAAGAGGCTGGCGGGACGCATGCCGTCCGCTTGGAGGTCCGCAAGGGGGTCACCTTGAAGATGACTTTGGTGAGGCTGGCGTATGGATTGGAAAAGGCGCACGTTTTTTGTGGGGAGGACGGGCATTTGTTGAGTTACAACGAGTTGTCGGACGCATTTGGGCGGATGTTCGGGGTGCCGTTGAAGAACGCAAGCCGCCTGAAGCAGGAGTTGCTAGGGCAGGAGGACCCGGCGGCGTTTTTCCGGAAAATCGTGGAGAGCATTGACAGGGAGACTGACAGAAGGTTAGGAGTGAAGGACGGGAAGTGAGGCAAGAAGATATAGGACGGGAATGCCCCGTCCTATAATCTTTTAATGCATCAAGTGTCTTTTTTGTAGTGTTTTATTAGGGGGCGTGGGGCGATGGGAAGACTACATGAAGTGTATATGCACATGGGGAGAAGGTGGAGGTGTGTACTTTTGCAATGTCGGACACGAGAATGGGTGCCGACAAAACGAATTTATTAACCATAAAACAAAAAAATCATGGGAAAAGTAAACAATGTGCTGGGAATTCGAGGCAAGGTGGGGGATCTGCTTTTTTACCGGCGTGACGGGAAAGATTATGTGAAACGAATCGGGAAGAGAAACAAGGCGGAGTGTTCGGAGGAGCAATGGCGGCACCGGATGCGTTTCCGGACGGCGGTGAAGTTCGCATCGAGGTTGCCGGAAGAGGTGAAGGCCGTGTTGAATCTGACGGCTGAGACGGAGAAAGGATGGAACGGGCAGTCGTTTTTTATCAGCCAAAATTTGAAAGCGTTTTGTCCGGACGGGAATTTGGGAGAGCCGTCGGCGTTGCAGTTTTCTGCGGGACTCAGAGGACGGGCGCATTCGCTGGCGGTGGGAGTGAACGAGGATGACGGGCGGCTGACATTGTATTGGTCGGGCGAAATCGTGGACTTTATGGAACAGGAGGACCGGCTGGTGGTATTCGCCATTCGGGAACGGTTGTCGTTTCAAGTGATTGCGGTGAAGGTGGAGGCCGAGAGAAAGGACGGGCGGGCCGTGTTGCCGCTGACGAAGGAGGAAGGGAGTCTGACGCATCTTTTTTGCTGTTGGCTGGCTTCGGACGGGAAGAGTGTTTCACCGACGCAACACGTGGCGATATGAAGGGGCCGGTGTCGAACGTGATTGAGGCAGTGGGCGGCCTGGTGGACCGGTTGACCTTGCCCGCCAGAGAGAAAAGGGAATTGGAGATGGAAATCACCCGATTGTTGTCGAGTCTGGAAACGGTGAGTGTGAAAAAGCGGGCGGAAGTGGTGCGGGGAGAAGCGGGCGGGAATTGGTTGCAACGCTCATGGAGACCGTTGTTGATGTTGGTGTTTGCGACGATTATTCTGGTAGGGGCGTTCATGCCGCTTCCGTTACTGGAGGACACGTCCCGTTTTTGGGATTTGCTGGAAATAGGATTGGGCGGTTACATTATCGGGAAATTCAAATCAAGGTAAAACAATTAAAAACGAAAGACAGATGGAAATTTTGAGACATTTTTTGACAGGGAGCGGAGTCCGTTATTTGAACGGCTCCAAGAGCGGCCGGAGGTTGGACGGGCCGGAGATAATCGTGTTGCATTACACGGCGGGGACGAGCGCGGCGGGTTCGGCAGCGTATTTGTCGAGGCCGGACACGCAAGTGTCGGCACACGCGGTGGTCGGTCGGTTGGGCGAGGTGATACAGTTGACTCCGTTCGACTTGGAGGCATGGCATGCGGGCGAGAGCGAATACAAGGGGCGGAGGGGACTGAACCGTTGCTCGATAGGCTTAGAGCTTGACAATCTGGGACGGCTGGAGCGGCATGGCGAATTGTATGTGGCGGAATGCGGCAAGGTGGTGGTTCCGGACGAGGTGTACGCACATGGAGACGGGAGCTACTGGCATCGTTACACAAGCGTCCAGGTGGCGGCGGTCAAGGCAATATGCCGATTGTTGCGGGAGCGTTATCCCGTCCGTTACGTGGTGGGACATTCGGACGTGACAGGCAGAAAAACGGATCCCGGGCCAGCGTTGGCGGCATGCGGTTTTGACGGTTATGTTTATTAAAAGACAATTTATTTATTCATTTATCATTAAAAACAGAAGTTATGGCAATATTCAATTCATTTTTGTTGGGACAAGTGTCCAAATCGGTGGGCAACGTGACGATGTGTCAATTGAGGGGAGAGAGCGTGGCGAGAGGTAAAATCAAATTCCGGCGAGACAATCCTACGCCGGAAGTGTTGGACATGAGGGCGAAAATACGGGAACTGGGCGGTTTAGGCAAACGGTTGGTGCCGGTGATACGGAAAGGATTCGTGGGCGTGGGCGGCAGCACGACATCCAACGCTTTTGTGAAGATGAATCTGGGTGCGGTGGACGTGACGGCGGAACATGTGGCGACGGTTGATTTCGACAGGCTGAAGTTGGCGTCGGGAGTGTTGATACCTCCCAGCATGACCGTGACGGTTGACGCTTTGGGATCGCAGTTCTCGGTGTCGGCTGCCGCACAAGAAGCGATGAGCGGATTTGCGGCGTTGGAGGATTTGTTGTGGCTGGTGTTTATCGACACGGAGCTGCGGCAGGCTGTGATGTTGAATGTGGGCACGAGGGAAAACGGCGGCATGGCCACGTTCTCGTTGCCGGAGAACTGGACTGCGGAGCAGGTGAAAGCGTATTGCTTTGCCACATCGGAGAACGGAAAGGAGGTTTCGGACAGTAAATTGCTGACGATAACGCCGGAAGAATAGCGTGAACGCAGACGGGGGTAATCCCAAGGAAGGGCGGTGAACATTCGGGAGCAACCATGTTCATTGGCTCTTCCTTTTTTGCGGCAGGGCAGCTCAGAACAACGCCGTCAGGTTGCTGGTGAATAGTTTTACAGAGATGGCCAGGAGGATGATGCCCAAGAATTTTCGCAGCACGTACACGCCTCCCTTGCCGAATACCCGTTCCACGATGCGCGCATTCTTGACCACGAGATAAATCACGACCGTGTTGAGCGCGAGGGCGACGATGATGTTCGCGATGTGATATTCCGCCCGGAGAGAGAGAATGGTGGTGAGAGAACCCGCACCCACCAGCAAAGGGAACACCAGCGGCACGATTGTCGCCGAGTCTTTCGGGCCGTCGTTCTTGAAAATCGGTATGCCGAAAAGCATTTCCACCGAAAGCAGGAAAATGACGATTGAACCGGCCACCGCAAATGAGGATATGTCCACGCTAAACAAGTCGAGCAGCATGTTGCCCGCATACATGAACGCCACCAGCAGCACAAATGTTGCCACCGCGACTTTAAGCGCGTTCACCCGTTTTCCCCGTTCCTGGATGTCGTGAATGATGGGCACGGCTCCCGTGATGTCGAGCACGGCAAAGAGCACGATGAACGCGCTCGCCATTTCCTGTAAGTCAAGATTTGAAAAACTCATCATAAAAAGGTTAGTTAGATTTCGATTAAAGTATTATTTTTGTTCACAAAGATATGAAAACAACCTTTGTTGTCAAAATGTAACAGGTTAATAAGGAAAAGTTATGGAATACACGAAATTAATCGTCGAGAAAGAGAAGAACATTTGCGTGGTGCGCATAAACAATCCTGCGGCACTGAATGCGTTGAATACCACCGTGCTGGAGGAATTGGACCGCGCCTTTTCCGCTATCGGGCGGGACGACAGTGTGGACGTGGTTGTCCTCACGGGGGAGGGCCGGGCATTCGTGGCCGGAGCCGACATCGCCCAGATGAGCACGATGAACGCCGCAGAGGGCAAGGCTTTCGGAGAGTTGGGCGCATCCGTTTTCCGCAGGATTGAGTTGCTCAACAAGCCGGTCATCGCCGCTGTCAACGGCTTTGCCCTCGGAGGCGGGTGTGAGTTGGCCATGGCTTGCGACATCCGTATTGCTTCCGCCAAAGCCAAGTTCGGCCAACCGGAGGTGGGGTTGGGCATAACCCCAGGCTTTTCCGGCACGCAACGTCTGCCTCGTATCGTGGGATTAGGCAAAGCCAAGGAGTTGATTTACACGGCGGAGGTGATTCCGGCAGAGGAGGCCGCCCGAATCGGATTGGTCAACAAGGTGGTGGCGCCTGAGGAGTTGTTGCCCACTTGCATGGAACTTGCCCGCAAGATAGCCTCAAAGGCTCCGTTGGCCGTGCGCTATGCCAAACAGGCCATCAACCGCGGCGTGGAGACAGACGTGGAGACCGGCATTTCCATCGAGGCCGACCTTTTCGGTTTGTGTTTTTCCACCGAAGACCAAAAAGAGGGCATGCAAGCGTTTCTCGCCAAACGTCCCGCTGAATTTAAAAAGAGGTAACTAACATTTGTAGTAAAATAAAATTGAGTCATTATGAAAATTTGTGTAATAGGGACCGGAACGATGGGTAATGGAATCGCACAGACATTCGCCCAGGCCGGTCACGACGTATTGCTGAAGGGACGCTCCGAGGCTTCCCTCTCCAAGGCCCACAAGGCCATAGACAAGAGTCTTTCCAAAATGGTGGAGAAAGGCAAAATGGAGGCGGCCCAAAAGGACGCCATAGAGGCCCGCATTAAGGACACGATGGCCTATGAAGATTGCAACGACGCCGACCTTGTTGTCGAGGCAATCGCCGAGGACATGCCCACCAAGCTTGAGGTCTTTAAGCTCCTCGACGGTATTTGCAAGCCTGAAGCCATTCTGGCCACGAACACGTCCTCGCTTTCCATCACAGAAATCGCTGCCGTTACCAACAGGCCGGAGCAGGTTATCGGCATGCACTTTTTCAATCCCGTGCCGATGATGAAACTCGTCGAGGTCATCAAGGGGCAACTCACGTCTCCGGAGGTGCACGACCGTGTCGTGGCTCTTGCGACTGAAGTGGGAAAAACGCCTGTCAGCGTGAACGAGGCTCCAGGATTTGTCGTTAACCGCATTCTTATCCCGATGATCAACGAGGCTGTGGGAATCCTTGCCGACGGCGTGGCCACCCGGGAGGAAATCGACGAGGCCATGAAGCTTGGCGCCAATCATCCCATGGGGCCTTTGGCCTTGGGCGATCTTGTCGGCTTGGACGTTTGTCTGGCTATCATGGAGGTGCTTTATCACGAGTTCGGGGATTCCAAGTATCGCCCGCATCCTTTGTTGCGCAAAATGGTGCGCGCCAATTTGTTGGGACGAAAGACCGGCGTGGGCTTCTACGATTACCGCAAATGAGCCTTCGTGAGGGAACAATAAAAAAGTGGCGGAGTCCCCGCCACTTTTTTATTTCTTTCCGGTCTCGTTTCAATACACGATTTTCATTTCCCGGATTAAGTTTTTAGCTCCGGCTATTTTGTCCACCACGAACAGCATGTAGCGGGCGTCGAGGTTGATGCACCGTTGCAGGTTTTCCTCAAAGTCAATGTCGCCGGACATTGCTTCGGAGTTGCCGTCGAACGCCGTTCCAATCAGTTCTCCGTTGCCGTTGATGACCGGCGAGCCGGAGTTTCCTCCCGTAATGTCGTTGTTTGTGATGAAGCAGGTCACGATGTTGTTCGTTCCGTAAGGAGAGAAATCCTTGGCCTTGTAAACCTCTTTCAGTTTGTCCGGCACCTCGAACTCTCCGCCTTTTGGCCCTTCTTTCTCCATTACGCCTGTCAGCGTGGTGTAATAGTCATAGAAGACGGCGTCGCGCGGCTTGTAACTTCCCACTTTTCCGTAGGTCAGGCGCAGCGTTGAATTGGCATTCGGAGCCCACGCCTTGTCCGGGTCTTTTGTCATGAGTCCATTTACGAACAGACGGTCGCCCTTGGCGATGGATGAACGGGTAGCAGCCATGTCTTGCTCCAATTGGCGGTAGAACTGGAATATGGACGTTCCCGTGCGATAAGCCAAATCTTTTTCCAGTTTCTTCACATCGGGTTTTTCCAAAAAGGCCATGAATGCGGCTTCGTTCCGATAGATTGACTTGTTGCCCATTGTCTCGGCGAACTTTGTGAAGTCACCTTTGTATTTGTTCATGATTTCCGTGATGATTTCCGGATACATTTCCGGGGCCACGTTTTCGGCATACATTTGCAAAAGTGCGGCCGTCGTCTTCACGTCGATTTCTTCGTTGAAGTCCTTGTAGAAACTTTTGGCTGCGTTTCTCAGATTCTCCGTCACCATTTCGCGTTTGTCGGCGGGCAGCGTGTCCAACATCATGAAGGCCGGTCCTGTTTGCATGGCGAACATGTACGCCTCGCCTCCTTGCAGCAAGGCCTCCAGTGTGTACATTTCCACGTTGGCCAAGCCGCTCAGTTGCGCGTATCCGTCACGAATCAAGTTCAGCGCCTCGCCGTATTTAGCCTTGCGTCCAGCGTCGGCGTTCACCCACGCCATGAAGTCGCGCTCGATGGCTTCTTTGGCACCCATGGTGTTCAATTTTTTCAACGCTTTGTTTTGCTCGAAGGCGTTTTTCCAGTAATTGGCGCAACTGGCGTGTTTCGACGCATATTGGATGCGCACCTGCGGGTCTTTGTTCATACCTTCTTTCATAATACGTAATTTCTCAGAGCGAACTTTGTAACGGATGTCATTGCCTTCCATGGTCACTTTCAGTCCGTAGCTCGTCAGGAAACGGTCTGTGGTGCCGGGGAAGCCCATAATCATGGCAAAGTCTCCATCTTGGATTCCTTTTGCTGATACAGGGAAGAAGTGTTTGGGTTTCAGTGGAATGTTTTTCTCTGAGAATGGAGCCGGTTCTCCGTCCGGGCCGGTGTAGATGCGGAACATTGAGAAATCGCACGTGTGGCGCGGCCATATCCAGTTGTCGGTGTCTCCTCCGAATTTGCCCATGCTCTGTGGCGGCGCGCCTACCAACCGCACGTCACGATAGATTTTGTATACCAACAGACAGAATTGGTTGCCTTCGAACATGCTTTGCACTTGGGCGGCCAGATTTGTCCCTCGAGTGGCCTCGCGGGTTATTTCGCCAGCCACGGCCTGGATTGCCAACGCGCGTTCTTCTTCCGTCATTTTGTCGTTCAGTGCGGCGTTCACTCTGTCGGTCACGTCCTCGATGCGTTGCAGGATGGAGGCCGTCAGCCCCGGGTTTGCCAACTCGTCTTTTTTGTCATAAGCCCAGAATCCGTTTGCCAGATAGTCGTGCTCCACGGTCGAATGAGCCTGGATGTACGGAAAGCCGCAGTGGTGGTTTGTCAGCACCAGTCCTTCGGCCGAAATGATTTCTCCGGAACAGAAATGGCTGAAAGGCCGTCCGTCCCGTCCCAGTCCAACGACTGCGTCTTTCAAACAAGCTTGATTGATGGAATAAATGTCTTCCGCAGACAATTTGCATCCCATCTCCTGCATCGTGGCGATGTTCTTTCCCAGCATGGAAAGCAGCCACATGCCCTCGTCCGCCCTCGCAATGGACGTTGAGAGCAAGGCGAATACGATGATAAAAATCCTCTTCATTTTTACGTTTTTCGTTTTAGATATAAATGTTTAATAATAAATTTCAAACCTCCGCGAAGATACAACTTCCCCGGCGATATGCAAACCCGTCGGCAATCATTTAATGCGGGGGTGGTGATGTGGGTGTTTTTTTCGAAAGGCGATTGTTTTCTGTGGTCCTGGGCGATATTTTTATGGTGCCGGGGAACGGGGGGCTCTGTCATAATCTTTGATGTCGCCGAGATGGTTCTCTGGTTATTGCCAGATGTTTATGGCGGAGTAAGATTTGTATTAGCGTGACAAAATGACAGGAGACGCTGTGCGGTATGGGGATTGTATATAAAGGAGTGAAAGGAGATATTGAGATTATGAACATGAACAATTATACAATTAAGTCACAGGAAGCCGTCCAAGAGGCGGTGCAAGTGGCACAACAAAAAGGGCAACAGGCCATCGAAACAGGCCATCTGTTGAAGGGCGTGATTGCGAAGGGCGAGAATATCACGACGTTTATTTTCAACAAGCTGGGAATGAACGGGCGAAATGTGACGGCGGCGTTGGAGCGTATTGTGGATGGTTATCCGAGGGTGAGCGGCGGACAACCTTATTTGTCGGAAAACGCAAACAAGGCGTTGGAGAGGGCAACGAAACTGGCTGGAGAGATGGGCGACCAGTACGTGTCGCTGGAACATATCCTGCTGGGGTTGTTGTCTGTGAAGGATGAGGTGTCGCAAATGCTGAAAGACGCCGGGATGACGGAAAAGGAAACGAGAGAGGCGATTGCAGAGTTGAGGAAAGGGAGCAAGGTGAATTCGCAGTCTGCGGAGGACAATTATGACGCATTGGGCAAGTATGCCATCAATTTGAATCAGCGGGCACGCGAAGGAAAATTGGATCCGGTGATTGGACGTGACGACGAAATCAGACGGGTATTGCAAATCCTGTCGCGGCGGACGAAGAACAACCCGATTCTTATCGGGGAGCCCGGAGTCGGGAAGACGGCTATCGCCGAGGGATTGGCGCAGCGTATCGTGAACGGGGACGTACCATCGAATTTGGCGTCGAAACAGATTTTCTCGCTGGACATGGGGGCATTGATCGCCGGGGCGAAGTACAAGGGCGAGTTCGAGGAGCGGCTGAAGGCGGTGGTGAACGAGGTAATCGCCTCGGAAGGCGACATAATCTTGTTCATTGACGAGATACACACGTTGGTGGGAGCCGGGAAGTCGGACGGGGCCATGGATGCGGCGAATATTTTGAAGCCGGCGTTGGCGAGAGGCGATTTACGGGCTATTGGCGCAACGACTCTGAATGAATATCAGAAGTATTTCGAGCAGGACAAGGCCTTGGAACGGCGGTTCCAGAAGGTGATGATCGACGAACCGGACGTGATGAGCGCAATCAGTATCATGCGTGGGTTGAAGGAACGTTATGAAAATCATCACAAGGTGCGGATCACGGACGACGCGATTATCGCTTCGGTGGAATTGTCGCACCGGTATATCTCGGACCGGTTCCTGCCGGATAAGGCAATAGACTTGGTGGACGAGGCTGCCGCCCGATTGCGTATGGAGATGAACTCCGTGCCAGAGGAAATCGATGAGTTGGAACGGAAGATCAAACAGTTGGAGATTGAGAAGGAGGCTATCAAGCGTGAGGGACAAAGCAAGAAATTGGACGAGATTCAGGAGGAGTTGGCCAACTTAAATCAAGAGCGAACGAAAATGAGGGCGCAATGGGAGTCGGAGCGTTCGCTGATTGACGAGATACAAAAGAACAAGGATGCCATTGAGCAGTATCGTTTTGAGGCCGACCGTGCGGAACGGGAGGGCGATTACGGAAAAGTCGCAGAGTTGAGGTATGGGCGAATCAAGGAAGCGGAACGTCGTATAGAGGAGATCAAGGCGCAATTGTCCGACACAAAACACGGGCAGTCGTTAATTCGGGAGGAGGTGACAGTGGACGATATCGCCGCTGTGGTGTCGAAATGGACAGGAATACCCGTGAGCCGGATGATGCAGAGCGAACGGCAGAAGTTGTTGCATTTGGAAGACGAGTTGCACAAGCGGGTTGTGGGACAGGATGTGGCCATCACGGCAT
Source organism: uncultured Butyricimonas sp. (assembly GCA_944320555.1). GTDB lineage: Bacteria > Bacteroidota > Bacteroidia > Bacteroidales > Marinifilaceae > CALUMT01. The sequence goes on from CALUHX010000011.1 coordinate 10,046, forward strand.
TGGCAAACGCAGTGCGGCGGAACCGGGCCGGATTGCAAGACGCCAAGAGACCCATCGGTTCGTTCATCTTCCTGGGGACTACCGGTGTCGGCAAGACGGAGCTTGCGAAGGCGTTGGCAGAGTTTCTGTTTGACGACGAGTCGTTGATGACGCGTATAGATATGTCGGAGTATCAGGAACGTCATTCTGTGTCCCGTTTGATTGGAGCGCCTCCCGGGTATGTGGGTTACGACGAGGGCGGCCAGTTGACGGAGGCGGTGAGAAGGAAGCCGTATTCAGTCATCCTACTGGACGAGATAGAGAAGGCGCATCCGGACGTGTTCAATATTCTGTTGCAGGTGCTGGACGACGGGCGGTTGACGGACAACAAGGGCCGGGTGGTGGATTTCAAGAACACGATTATCATCATGACCTCCAACATCGGGGCGCATATTATCCAAGAGCGGTTGAAGGGTATTGACGAAGCGAACCGGGACGAAGTGCTGGAGCGGACGAATCATGAGGTGTACGAGTTGTTGAAGCAGACGATACGTCCGGAGTTCTTGAATCGTATAGACGAAATTATCATGTTCGCTCCATTGAAGAAGTCTGAGATTGTGGATATCGTGCGATTGCAATTCAATGGAGTGAAGAAGATGTTGGCAAACAACGGCATTGCCATCGAAATCACGGACAAGGCGGTGGAGTGGCTGTCGGATGCCGGTTATGACCCGCAATTTGGTGCCCGTCCAGTGAAACGGGTTATTCAACGGACCTTGTTGAACGACTTGTCGAAGCGAATCTTGGCGGAAGAGGTGTCGAAGGATAGCCGTATCGTGGTGGATGTGAAAGACGACAAGATTGTTTTCGAGAATAAATAAAAGAAATGAAGGAGATAAAAAGGGGGGGCGGTTCTTTGCGAGCCGCCCCCTTTTTTCTTTATCTTGTTGTACTCGAAGCGGGACTTGAACCCGCACAGCCGCAATGGCCACGGGATTTTAAGTCCCGCGTGTCTACCAATTCCACCATTCGAGCAATGAAGAGCGATAAACGGGACTTGAACCCGCGACCCCGACCTTGGCAAGGTCGTGCTCTACCAACTGAGCTATTATCGCATTTATAAGTTGTTGAAAGAACTTTTGTATTTGTGAGGGCAAAGATAGGGCTTTTTTTATTATCGGCAAAAAAAACGAGGGAAAGATTTGTTCGGAGGGGAAGAGGAGCAAGAGAGAAGAGGAGCGAAGTGTGGAGGCGAGAGTTTTTCTTCGATTTTTTTGAAGAAAAGATTGTACTCGCATGCAGAATGATTATATTTGTCGAGTTTTTAAGTAAAATAAAATGTATAGCACAGGAAACAAAAGGGTGAGAGGCTCGTATTTTGTTTCCACGATTAGTATTTCACTGGTGCTGGTCGTGGTTGGAATGCTTGTGTTCATATTGTTGAATGCCAAGATGGTGTCGGATCATGTGAAACGGAATATTGGTTTCTCGGTCATTGTGAAAGACGGCACCAAGGAGGCCGAAATTCAGCGGGTACAGAAGTTATTGGACATGCAGCCATTTGTATATTCTTCGGAGTACATAACCAAAGCCGCGGCGGCTGAGGCTTTTAAAAAGGAGATGGGGGAGGACTTCGAGGCGATTTTGGGGACGAATCCTTTGCTTCCGTCGATTGAAATCAAGTTGAATCCGGAATATGCCAACAGCGACTCGCTGCGAATGATAGAGAAGAGCCTGGGACGTTTTGACGTGATTCAAGAGGTGTATTACCAAAAGTCCATGGTGGAGAGCATTAATGACAATATCCGCAGGATTAGCTTGTTGTTTTTGGTGGTGGGCGCCGCATTGGTTTTGATTTCGTTCACGTTGATTCGTAATACGATACATTTAGCGGTCTATTCACAACGGTTCCTCATCAAGACGATGCAGTTGGTGGGAGCGAAGCCGTTTTTCATTTGCCGTCCTTTTGTGGCCGGGAGCATGTGGAGGGGATTTTTCGGGGCGTTGATTGCCAATGCGGTGTTATTGGGTGTGATATTTTTTGCGCAAAAAAACGTGGGAGACGTGGTTGACATCATTCATTTGAATACCATATTGACAATGGTGGGCTTCGTGTTGTTGTCGGGTGTGCTGCTTTCCTTCTTTTCGGCGTGGTTTTCAGTGTACAATTATTTAAAGCGCGATATAAATGATTTGTATTTTTAAATTTGTAAAACGATATGACAAACAGATTGGATAATAAAAAAGATGGTTTCCCGATTCCTTTGCGGAATTATAAATTGATTCTGATAGGTTTGGGAATAGTGATAGTCGGGTTTATTTTGATGATGGGTGGGGGCGCTGATTCTTGGGACACATTTAATTATGACATATTCAGCTTCAGAAGAATCACTTTGGCTCCGTTGACCGTTTTGTTCGGGTTTGGGTTTGTGTTTTGGGGAATTATGAGAAAACCTAAGGAGGACAAGGCATGACGATTTGGGAAACGATTATTATCGCAATAGTGGAAGGTTTGACAGAGTTTCTGCCGGTGTCTTCCACGGGGCATATGATTATCGCCCAAAACCTGTTGGGAGTGGAGAGTACGGATTTCGTAAAGGCGTTCACGTTTATCATTCAATTCGGGGCGATTCTTTCGGTGGTTTGCTTGTATTGGAAGCGTTTTTTCAGGCTTAATCGCACTCCGGTGCCGGAAGGTTGCTCGGCGTTGAGGCGATTCCTGCACAAGTATGATTTTTATTGGAAATTGTTGGTGGCTTTCATACCGGCGGCTGTGCTTGGATTGTTGTTTAGCGACGCCATTGACGCCATGCTGGAGAGTGTCACTGTGGTAGCGGTGATGTTGATTGTGGGAGGTGTGTTTATGTTGTTTTGTGACAAATTGTTTGGCAATGGGAATGAGAAGACAGAGTTGACGGAGAAAAGAGCTTTTTGGATAGGCGTGTTTCAGTGTATATCCATGATACCCGGAGTTTCCCGCTCGATGGCGACGATTGTGGGGGGGATGGCGCAAAAATTGACGCGGAAAGCCGCCGCGGAATTTTCGTTTTTTTTGGCCGTGCCGACCATGTTTGCCGCCACTGTGTATAAAATGGCGAAGCTTTTCATGGACGGAGGGACTACTGTCATCGTGGACAATTTGACTCCTTTGATCGTTGGGAACGTGGTGGCTTTCATTGTGGCGTTGCTTGCCATCAAGTTTTTTATCAGTTATGTGACGAAGTACGGTTTTAAATTGTTCGGGTATTACCGGATTATTGTTGGAGGTGTGTTGCTGGTGTTGATATTCCTTGGTTATGATTTACAGATTGTTTAAAGGAGAGGAGAGGGGAACGATATGCCTACGATAGTTTATAAAGAAGAAGGGAATTTGCAAAGTGGAGCGGTTTTCGGCGTGAAGAAACCGTTCCGGTGGACGTCGTTTGATGTCGTGAACAAAATCAAGTGGTGCTTAAAAAAGTCGTATGGAAAAATAAAAGTGGGGCATGCGGGGACGCTTGACCCTTTGGCGACGGGGGTCGTTGTGATTTGCGTCGGCCGGGCGACCAAAGAAATCGACCGTTATATGGGGGAGGAAAAAGAATATGTGGCGGAGGTGACATTCGGAAAGACGACACCCTCATATGACTTGGAAACGGATTTTAATGGAATCTATGATTACTCTCATGTGGACGAGAGCGTGTTACGTCGAGTCTTGCCCCAATTTGTGGGGACTATAGAGCAGGTACCTCCCGCCTATTCCGCTGTACGGGTGGATGGCGCGCGCGCATACGAGAAAGCCAGAGCGGGCGGAGAGGTCGAGATGAAAAGCCGCCGGGTGACTGTGAGAGACATAGAAGTGATGGAAACGAATTTTCCCATGGTGAAATTGCGGATAAATTGCGGCAAGGGTACGTATATCCGCTCGCTGGCGAATGATATCGGCAAGGCGTGTGGCAGCGGGGCTTATTTGTCCGCATTGGAGCGGACTCGTGTGGGAGAATTTGAAGTGGGGGATTGTTTTCAAGTGGAAGAAATAGTGGGAGTATTGCAGCAAATGAACAGAATAAATGATTGATTAAAATATAAATTTGTGCGTTATGAAATTGTCAAAGTTTAGATACAAATTGCCACCGGAATTGATAGCCTTGTATCCCACGCCCAATCGGGACGAGTGCAGGTTAATGGTGTTGAACAGGAAGACAGGTAAGATAGAACATAAAATATTTAAGGAGATCCTTGATTATTTTGATGAGAACGACGTGTTCGTTTTCAATGACACGAAAGTGTTCCCGGCCCGCTTGTACGGAAATAAGGAGAAAACCGGTGCGGAGATCGAGGTGTTCTTGTTGAGGGAATTGAACCGTGACTTGAAAATTTGGGATGTGCTGGTCGACCCCGCGCGGAAAATCCGAATTGGAAACAAACTCTACTTCGGGGAGGACGACAGCATGGTGGCCGAGGTGATTGACAACACGACCTCGCGGGGAAGAACCTTGCGCTTTTTGTTTGACGGTGATTACGACGAGTTTAAAAAGGAATTGTATGCTTTGGGCGAGACGCCTCTTCCCCGTTCGATAAACCGGAAAGTGGAGCCGGAGGACGCTGAAAATTACCAGACTATTTTCGCCAAGCATGAAGGGGCGGTAGCCGCACCGACCGCAGGCATGCATTTCAGCCGGGAGTTGATGAAAAGGATGGAGATAAAGGGCATAGAATTCGCATTTATCACCTTGCATGTGGGGCTGGGAAATTTCCGGGAAGTCGACGTGGAGGATCTGACCAAACACAAGATGGATTCGGAGCAGATTATCGTGCCAATAGAAACAGTGAATACCGTGAATAAAGCCAAAGACGGAAAACATAAGATATGCGCGGTGGGCACGACGGTCGTGCGGACGTTGGAGAGTTGTGTGACGACACGGGGACGCCTGACCGAATTTGACGGTTGGACGAATAAATTCATATTCCCCCCTTACGATTTCAGTGTGCCGGACGCGTTCGTGTCGAATTTCCATTTGCCGTATTCCACTTTGTTGATGATGGTGGCGGCCTTTGGGGGATACGATTTTGTGATGGCGGCTTATAACGAGGCTGTCAAGGAAAAATACAGGTTTGGAGCTTATGGCGATGCCATGTTGATTATATGATGAGAACGGGAGAGGGGGAGAGGACGGCGGGCGGAAATGCATGCCGTCCGTTGATGAAAAAATAGAGAACGGTGAAAGCGAAAGAATTATTGCGGCTATTTCGGAAACATCCCGTGGTGGATGAGATCGCCGATTGTTTGAAAAAGCAAGCGGACGTGAAGCTGAAATTGGAAAACGGGGTCGGTTCGTCGGTTTCCTTCATTGCGGCTTCTTTTGTGGCGAAAGAAGGGATGGCGGGCGTGTTCGTGTTGAACGACCAGGAAGAGGCGGCCTATTTTTACAATGATTTGTTGACTTTTTTTGACGAGGACGCCGTTCGTTTTTTGCCTTCGTCTTATCGTCACGCTGGCAATCTTGAGGACAAAGACAATGATTCGATTCTGGTTCGCACGGAAGTCTTGAACGCATGGACGGCCAAACAAGTGAAAATGCTTGTGACCTACACGGACGCGATGGCGGAGAAAGTGGTGAGCAAGAAAACATTGTCGGATATGTCCATGCCGGTTTCCAAAGGGGATAAATTATCAATATCCTTTTTGGAGTCGGTGCTTTCCGAATACAATTTCGAACGGAGCGATTTTGTTTACGAGCCGGGACAATTTTCCATCCGGGGAAGCATTGTGGACGTCTATTCTTTTGCGGAGGAACGTCCGGTGCGGATTGACTTTTTCGGGGACGAGGTTGAAAGTGTCCGTTATTTTAATGTCGAGACGCAATTGACCGAGCAGGTGGTGGACAGGGTGGTGATTGTTCCAGACCTGAGCGATTCTGTCAAAGATTCCACGGGAATCGGATTGCCGGAATTTTTGGGGGATGGGGCCGTGTGGTGGATAAAAAGCTCATTGTTGATGCGCGACCAGATTGAGGCATTGAGAAAGGAAGATTCGGAAAGCGTTTTGGAAGAGGCGGACGGTTTGTTGCGGAGAATTGCCCAAAACGCCGTCGTGGAGTGGGGGCCTGAAACCTATTTCAAGGGACAGGTCATTCGGATGGAGACGGAATTGCAGCCGGTTGTGAACAAGCATTTTGACTTGCTGGCGGAGCATTTGTTGGACAAACTGTTTGACGGTTACACGCTTTATTTGTGCTCCACGAATGACAGGCAGATACAGCGGTTGCGCGATATTTTTTCTGACAAGGGGTACAAGATAAATTTCCTTTCGGTGGACGGTGTTATCCATGAAGGATTCAGTGACGCGGATTTGAAAGTGTGCGTCTATTCCGAGTGCCAGATCTTCGATCGTTACCAGAAGTACCGGTTGAAAACGACTCAGATTCGGAAAGGGCGGGAATCCATCACAATCAGTGAACTGCAAAGCTTGCATCCGGGGGATTATGTGGTGCATATCGACCATGGAATAGGGCAATTTGGGGGATTGACCAAAATCAACAACGACGGCAAGGTTCAAGAGGCGATACGGTTGGTGTATAAAAACAATGCGGAGTTGTATGTGAGCCTTCATTCGTTGCACAAGATATCCAAGTATAAAGGCAAAGACGGCACGCCTCCCCAAGTGAGCAAGTTGGGGGGAGAGGCGTGGAACAAGCTGAAGCAGCGCACGAAGTCGAAAGTGAAAGATATCGCGCGGGAGTTGATTGCTTTGTATGCCAAGCGGAGACAAGAAAAAGCATACGCTTTTTCAAAAGACAGTTACCTTCAGGAAGAAATGGAGGCCTCTTTCATGTACGAGGAGACCCCGGATCAGATGAAAGCCATCGAAGCGGTGAAGGCGGATATGGAAAGTCCGCACGTGATGGACAGGTTGATATGCGGGGATGTCGGTTTCGGGAAAACGGAAGTGGCCATCCGCGCCGCCTTCAAGGCCGTGGCGGACAGTAAACAGGTGGCCGTGTTGGTGCCCACGACCGTATTGGCTTATCAGCACTATAACACATTTGCGAAACGTTTGGCCGGAATGCCGTGCCGCATTGAATACATCAGCCGGATGAAGAAGAGTTCGGAAACCAAGCAGGTGTTGAAAGATTTGAGCGAGGGCAAGGTCGATATCATCATCGGCACCCATCGGTTGACCAGTTCGGACGTGCGTTTTAAAGACTTGGGATTGTTGATTATCGACGAGGAGCAGAAGTTCGGAGTGGCCGTGAAAGAGAAATTGAAGCGTTTGAAACTGAATGTGGACACCATCACCATGACGGCCACGCCAATCCCAAGAACGTTGCAATTCTCGCTTATGGGAGCCCGGGACATGTCTATCATCCGCACTCCGCCGCCGAACCGCTATCCGATTGTGACGGAACTGCATCGTTTCGACGAGAAAATCATAAAGGACGCCATCTCTTATGAGGTGAGCCGGGGAGGGCAGGTCTTTTTCATTCATAACCGGGTGGAGTCCATCCGGGACGTTCAATACATGATTCACCGGTTGTTGCCGGGAATTAAGAGTTGTGTCGCCCACGGACAGATGAGCGGCGAGGAGTTGGAGACCGTGATGCACGACTTTATCCGGGGCGATTACGACGTGCTGATTGCCACCACGATTATCGAGTCGGGGTTGGACATCCCGAATGCGAACACGATGATCATCGACCAGGCGCAGAATTACGGGTTGAGCGATTTGCATCAGTTGCGCGGACGTGTGGGCCGCTCCAATCGGAAAGCCTTTTGCTATTTGCTGGCGCCGCCCTTGGAACTCGTGAATCCTGACGCGCGCCGCCGCCTGAAAGCAATCGAGGATTTCAGCGGTTTGGGCAGCGGGTTCAACATCGCCATGCAGGATTTGGACATCCGCGGGGCGGGGAACATATTGGGCGGGGAACAGTCCGGCTTCATTGCGGAAATAGGCTACGAGGCCTACCAGCGCATACTGAACGAGGCTGTGTTGGAGTTGAAAGAGGAGGAATTCCCCGAATTGCAGCAGGGTGAACAGGGCGAGCCGTCGGCGTTTGTTGCCGATTGCGTGATAGACACGGACTTTGAATTGTTGATTCCCGACGACTATGTGGAAAACGTGAGCGAGCGCATTCGCCTTTATCGGGAGCTGGACAATATCTCGGACGAGGAGGCTTTGCGGCGTTTTGAAATAGAATTGCAGGACCGTTTCGGCAAGATACCGTCTCAAGTGGCCGGCCTGATGGAGGTCGTGCGTGTCCGGCGGCGTTGTTTGGATTTGGGTGTGGAGCGTCTGACGGTGAAGAATGGCAAGATGATATTCAATTTCATCAGCGACCCGAAAGCGTCGTTCTACGCGTCGTCAGTTTTCACCGAGATACTGAAATTTGTGCAACGGCAGGTGATTCCGTGCAAAATGAGCGAAAAGAACGGCAAACTGACTTTGGCGTTCTCCGGTGTGGACTCGATAGGTCGTGTTTCCGAGATTACCGACAGAATGAAGGAATTCGTTTATCAAGAATAGGAAATGGGCGATGAATCTGATTGTAGACATAGGTAACACGAGAACGAAATATGCGGCCTTCGAGGACGGATGTTGCGTGGCGGGGGGAGTCGGGGTGCCGTCGGCGTATCATTTTGTGTTGGAGCGTGTCAAGGAAGGAAAGCATGTGGATGTGATTCTGTCCAGCACGGGAGCGATTTCCCAAGGAGTGAGAAGGCGGTTGCAGGAAGTCGCCAGATTCTTTTGCGAGGTTTCTCCCGAAATGCCTTTGCCGATTCGTTTGGGATACGACACCCCCCACACGTTGGGCGTGGACCGGATTGCCGGGTGTGTCGGCGGGGTTTATTTGTTCCCCGGGAAAGATTTGCTCATCGTGGACTCGGGGACGGCGATCACCTTTGACTTCGTGAGCGCCGACGGCGTGTTTCTGGGAGGCAACATTTCTCCGGGGATGGCCATCCGTTTCCGGGCCTTGAACGAGTTCACCGCCAGCCTGCCGCTCGTGAAATGCTCGCCGGATCATGGATACATGGGCAAGAACACGCATGAGGCGATTTTGAACGGCGTAATGAATGGCATATTGTTTGAGGTGAGGGGGTACATAGACGCCTTGTGGGCGGAGAAACCTGACGCCGTGGTGATTGTCACGGGTGGCGGTGGGAAATACATGCAAAAGACATTGTGCCGGCCGGTCGTTTTTGAGGAGCGGTTGGTGATGACAGGGTTAAATAGAATCTTAGAATACCAAAAAACGGTTAATAATGAGGGGGAGACGAACGAAAAAGGAGGGATATATTTTTGATTTCAGAAATAAGTGATAATTTTGCAAGGACTCCCCGCAATGGGAGAAACTTGACAAACTTATTCAAACTAAAATTTTAATAAAGGGATGACTATGAAAAAAATTGCTGTTCTAGCATGTGGTGTTTGTATGTTGGCGACTGTGGCCCAGGCTCAAACGAAGGAGGACAAATACGGGGTGGACAGTGTAAAAACGATTACGAATGCCTCTATCTACACGGAATTGGTAAAGCAAAAGAACTTTGAAGAAGCGTTGCCCGCGTGGCGGTACGTGTTTTTCAATGCTCCGGCATTTCAGATGAACACATATATCCGGGGCGAGGCGATCATGGACTACATGATTCAAAAAACCAAGAAAAAAGAATACGTGGACACGCTGATGATGGTGTATGACCAGCGTATCAAGTATTTCGGTGATAACGACCGTTATGGCGAGGGGTATATCTTGGGGAAGAAAGGTTTGGCCTTGTTCCGTTACGCCAATGGCGACACGACGATGATCAAGCAGGCTTATTCTTGCTTGTTGCGGGCGTTCGAGCTTGACGGACCCGACACCCATCCCGGTACGGTGGTGAGTGCGATGGGTGTCGCTTATGAATTGCAAAAGGCTGGCGGGCTTTCCCGGGAGGACTTTATCAATTTGTACATGAAACTGACCGAATTCCTGGCGGCCCGCGAGAGCGAGGGAGAGAAGGTTTATGCTCCTTGCAAAGGCGCTATTGACGACATCTTCTTCGGTTCCGGATTGGCCGATTGCAAGACGCTCTCCGATTTGTTGACACCCCGCTTTGAGGCCAACAGGACCGATTTGGAGACCTTGAAGGAAATCTCCTCCCTGTTGAGAAGAAGGGAATGCACGGATTTGCCCTTGTACACGGCTGTCGCCGAGGAGTTGTATAAGATTGAGCCTTCCGCGGACGCCGCTTACAGTCTGGCCGTCATGTTTGGCACGAAAAAGGATTTCGACCGTATGGAGCAATATTTGAAAGAAGCCATCGACAAGAGTGAGGACCCTGCGGCCAGAAGCGAGTACAATTTGCGTTTGGCCCAGCTTTATTTGGCCAAAAAGGATTTCCCCGGGGTGAAGACGATATGCCTGGCCGTGCTGAAAGACGCTCCGAACAGCGGGCAGGCTTATATCCTGATTGGACGGGCTTATGCCTTCGGCAGCACGGATTTCCCCGGCGAGGATTTTGAGAAGCACGCGGTGTTCTGGGCGGCAGTGGACAAGTTTATCAAGGCGAAACAAGTGGACCCGAACGTCGCGGAAGAGGCGAACAAACTGATAGAGCAGTACTCTGTTTATTTCCCGACAAAGGACGAGGCCTTTTTCCGTTCCATCACCGCCGGACAATCTTATAAGGTGGGCGGATGGATTAACGAGACGACGGCTGCACGATTTAAAGACTGACGAATGAATTTGTTGCATCATATTATCTGTATACGAAGCGTTGCCGTCCTCTTTTGGGGGACGGTATTGCTTTTTTCTTGTAAGACTGACGTGAAGGAGGTCAATGCCTTGGCGGCGAGGGAAGGGTTGCCGGAATTGTCTGGCGAGGACATGGTGCTGTTTTATTCCGATTCCGCCCGGTTGAAATACAAGGTCTCCGCTCCCGTCTATGAAAAGTATAACTTGGAAAAAGAAAAGTATGACGAGTTTCCCAAAGGGTTGAAGGCGGTTTTGTATGACAAGGACGGCAAGGAGGTCGGGTCCATTGTTTCCAAATATGCCAAAAAACTGGAAGAGGAGATGTTGTGGGAATTGCGGGACGAGGTGGTTGTGATTAACTCGGAAGGAAAGAAGTTGGAGACCGAGTTGCTCTATTGGGACATGAAAAAGGAAATTGTTTATTCCGACCGTTATTCGCGGTTGACCTCCGGTGACCAGATTATAGAAGGAAACGGAGGATTTGAGTCCGACCAGCAACTTTATAATCCCGTCTTTAAGAACGTGACCGGCCAGGTGGAGATTCCGGAGCAGTCTTGAAAAGGAATTTTTAAAGCCCGCGGGGGAAGACGCCGCGGGCTTTAAAAACTTATTGCTTGTGGCGCAGCATGTCGTCGAAATGACGGATGTTGTCCTCGTGGTCTTTTCTGCAAATCATCAGAATGTCGTTATTCTCGGCCACGATGCAGTCGGAAAGGCCGTCTATGATGACTTTCTTGTCTTTGGGCACGTTGACGATGCATCCTTTGGAGTCCATAAGGATGATGTTCTGGCTGTTGACCACGTTGTCGTGCTCGTCTTTGGGGCTGATGTCGTGGAACGAGTGCCAGGTGCCCACGTCCGACCAGCCGAACTCTCCTTTCATCACATACACGTTTTCCGATTTTTCCATCACGCCGAAGTCAATGGAAATGGCGGGGCATTGGCTGTAGATGTGCGTGATGTTTTCCACGGAGTCCGGATATTTGGAGTCCCGGTATTCTTGGGCGAAAATCGAGTACAGTTCTTCCAGGTGGGTTTGGATTTCATGGATGATGTCCCTTGTCTTCCAAATGAAAATGCCCGCGTTCCACAGAAAATCTCCGGACTCCATGAATACCCGGGCCAAATCCTTGTTGGGCTTCTCGGTGAAGGTTTTCACTTTGGTGATAAACTCCGAGATGTTGTTCTGTTTCACCTGGATGTATCCGTAGCCGGTTTCCGGGCGCGTCGGTTTGATTCCAATGGTGAGGAGGCCTCCGTATTGCTCCACGAAAGCGATTCCCCGCCTGATGTTGTCGGCGTAGACGGCGTCGTTGCAGATGAAGTGGTCCGAGGGCACGACGGTCATGTCCGCTTCGGGATTCATGCGTTCGATGTGGAAAGCGGCGTACGCGATGCACGGGGCCGTGTTTTTGCCGAAAGGTTCCTTTAAAATGTTTGCGGGAGGAAGCTCCGGCAATTGCTGGCGTGTTAATTCCTCATAGGCGGAACTGGTCACGACCAATATGTTTTCAACGTGGAAAGTCTGGCAGGCCCTCTCGAAAGTTTGCCGCAGGAAACTCTTCCCAACGTTCAGTATGTCACAAAATTGCTTCGGGCGAGCCTTCGTGCTCACGGGCCAGAATCTTTTGCCTTGGCCTCCCGCCATGATTACGCAATACGAGTTTTTGTTCATCTCGGTAGGTTCATTAAAAATTAAATTCTTCTTATTGTTGCCGAAAGTAGTAATTAATCCGTGAATAATTTCTATTTTTACGATAAATTTTGGGAAGAAGTTTATAGACGGGTATTATTTAAGGAGTTAATGATAATGAAAGTTTTAAACAGAATAGGCGCCTACGTTTTGTTCATGAAGCGGGTGTTTTCCAAGCCGGAACGAAAGCGGGTGTACACGAAAGAGTTGGTGAACGAACTGGAGAAATTGGGCTTGAACTCCGTTGTCCTGGTGATGATTATATCCTTTTTCATCGGGGCCGTCCTCACGTTGCAGACGGCCTACAACATGTCCAGTCCCTTTTTGCCCCGCTACCTGATTGGTTATTTGACGCGGGAGACCATGTTGCTCGAGTTCTCGTCCACCATCGTGAGCTTGATTTTGGCCGGAAAGATTGGCAGCAACATCGCCTCCGAGATTGGAAGCATGAAAATCACCGAGCAGATTGAGGCGTTGGAGACCATGGGCGTGAATTCGGCTTCCTATTTGGTGGCGCCGAAGATTGTGGCGGCCTTGGTGATTAATCCGGTGCTTTATGTGTTTAGCGTGTTCATCGGTATCATCGGGGGATTGCTGACCGGATTGGCTTCCGGCGTGGTGAATTATGACGACTACATCCACGGTCTGCACTTCGCATTCAATCCGTACTATGTGACGTACTCGATTATCAAAACGCTTTTCTTCGCGGTGGTGTTCACCTCCATCCCGGCTTTTTACGGCTATAACGTGCGGGGCGGGGCCTTGGAGGTCGGCAAGGCCAGCACGAAGGCGGTGGTGGACAGCAGTATCGCCATTCTGGTGTTGAATTTAGTATTAACCAATATTTTGTTATAATGATACGGGTAGAGGGGATTTGTAAATCTTTTGAGCACAAGCAGGTGCTGACGGACATCGACGCCGTCTTCGAGCCGGGCAAGGTGAATCTGATTATAGGGAAAAGCGGTTCGGGGAAAACCGTGCTGCTGAAATCGATAATCGGCCTGCACACCGTGGACTCCGGCCATATATATTATGACGACAGGGATGTCACCGGTATGGACAAGCGGCAGATGAAGGACATCCGCAAGGAGTTGGGGGTGGTGTTCCAGGGCGGGGCGCTGTTCGACTCCCTTACCGTGCTGGAAAATGTGATTTTCCCTCTGAATCTTTTTTCGTCGATGAGCGAGAAGGAGAAAGTGGAGCGCGCCCTTTTTTGTCTGAACCGCGTGAATTTGAACAACGTCGAGAGTCTCTCTCCGGCGGAAATCAGCGGCGGCATGAAAAAGCGCGTGGCCATCGCCCGCGCCATCGTGCTCCAGCCCAAATATCTTTTTTGCGACGAGCCGAATTCCGGCCTCGACCCGCTCACCTCGCTCGTCATCGACAACCTTCTTTCCGAGTTGACCCACGAGTATAATATGACCACCATCATCAACACCCACGATATGAACTCCGTATTCGAGATTGGCGAGAAGATTATTTTCATCCACGAGGGGCGCAAGGAGTGGGAAGGCAGCAATGTCGATGTCATGCACTCCGACAACGCGGCGTTGAACGAGTTCCTGTTCACCTCCAAGTTGAACCGCATGGCGCGCGAGCGTTTTAATAAAAGAAGTTGAACCTTAAAAGCGAGAAAGCTATGAGAAGTGTTTTTTGTTGGGCGTTGTTCGTGGCCGTGTGCGTGACGGCTTGTTCCAAGGCCCTCCTCGACAAGGACGAGTTTACGGCGTTGCTGATTGACATGCACTCGGCGGACGGCATGTTGGTGGAGCTGGACCAACGGCGGGACGACCCGAAAGTCGATTACAAATACTATAACGATTTGTTCGAGAAATATGGCATCATCCGCGCCGATTTCGACAGTTGTCTCAGCTACTACACCCGTCGCACGAAAGAGTTCGACGCCATTTACGCTGCGGTAATCGACACCCTAAGCCACCGGCAGACCGTGGCCATGCGGGAGTTGAACCGGCTCACGGCTGACGATACCGTGAACATTTTCCCCGGCTACACTGTTGTCGTCGCCGACACGATTCGCAAGGACTCCTTGGGCGAGGGCCGTCCCCGCCGCGACTCGGTTCTTTACGACACCATCGTCCGGCAGGCGGACACCGTGGTTTTCGACCGTCTGAACTCCGTCATCCTTGTCCGCATGGACAGCATACACCCCGGCATGTACCGGTTCAAGACGTCGTTGAAGTGGGACAAGAAGTTGGCCACCACGCGCAACCGCATCGCCTCTTACTTCCTCTCCGCTGACGACGACACCCTCAAGGTGAGGGACGTGTGGGTGTCCGCCGACACGTTCAAGCGCGATTACAATTGGTCGCACTATGTCGCCGACCCGAAATTCTCCCGGCTGGAAGTCCGTTTCATCGAGAGCCTTCCGGACAAAAAGGCCAAAAAGGACGCTTCCTCCCGCAGGGAAGGGCGCATTTGGGGCACCGTCCTCAACAAAACTTACGTGACCCCCAAAGAGGCCGACCGTTACGAAAAGCAATACGCGCCCCATGACACCAAGGAAAATCGCCGCTAACTACCTGTTTTTGCCGGGCCGTCCCTTGCTGCGCGCCGCCTACGCCGTCGTGGAGGACGGGCGGGTGGCCGGGGTGGTGGACACCGGCGGCCTCCTCCGCGAGCTGCCCCGCATGGAGTTCTACGGAGGTCTCCTCGTCGACGCGGCGGCGTGCGACGGCGTGGACTGGCGCCCTGGCGACGATATCCTCGCCCGTCTCCGCGAACGCTACGCTTGCGGCGTCACCGGCGCCTTGGCTCTCGTCGAGGGAGCCGACCTTGCCCGCTTCCGCTGGCTTCCCTCCACCCGTGTCACCCGTCTCCGTTGACTCCTGCAGCCCCGGCGGAAGGCTTGGCAGGCAGTTCGCGGCAAACACGGTGCGCCGGACAATAACCGCTTTGCGGAGAAAATCCCGGTTCACCTCTCCCAGGTTCGTGACCCGTCGGGTGCGGTAGCGGGATATGACCAAGGCGGGAATGAAAATGGTGGCGATATTGCAGACGGCCTTCAAGCGTCAAATATTGTTCCGTCTCGAAACGTTTCCGTTGATTTTTAGGAAAATAAGGGAACAAAACCCGTTTTTTCGCCCTAACTTTGTTCTCGACAGAAAGGAATAATAAGAAATCAAAATAGAACGAAAATGAAAAGAGTGTTATTGATGATTCTGGATGGCTGGGGCGTTGGACGCCACGACCATTCCGACGCGATCGGGAGCACCCCGACCCCCAATATTTCCCGCCTCACCAGCGAGAATCCCCGCGCCCTCCTTTACACCAGCGGCGAGAACGTCGGCCTCCCCGACGGGCAGATGGGCAATTCCGAGGTGGGCCACATGAACATCGGCGCCGGACGCGTCGTCTATCAGGACTTGGTGAAAATCAACCGCGCCTGCCGCGACCATTCCATCGCCCAAAACCCGGAAATCGTGAAGGCCTTCACTTACGCCCGGGAAAACGGCAAGCAGGTCCACTTCATGGGCCTCGTCTCCAACGGCGGGGTGCACAGCTCCCTCGACCATCTGTTCACCCTTTGCGACCTTGCCCGGGAGTTCGGCGTCGGCCGGGCCTTCGTGCATTGCTTCATGGACGGGCGCGACACCGACCCCCGCAGCGGCAAGGGCTTCATCGAGGCTTTGCAGCGGCGCGTTGAGGGCACTCCCGTCCGCATAGCCTCCGTCATCGGGCGTTATTACGCCATGGACCGCGACAAACGCTGGGAGCGCGTCCGCGAGGGCTACGACCTTATCGTGAACGGCAAAGGGACTCCCGCCGCCGATCCCGCCGCCGCCGTGCAGGCCTCCTATGACGCGGGCGTGACCGACGAGTTCATCAAACCCATCGTCTGCGTGGACGAGAAAGGCGCGCCCCTCGGCACGATTCAGGAGGGCGACATGGTCATCTTCTTCAACTTCCGCAACGACCGCGCCCGCGAGCTGACCATCGCCCTCACGCAGGAGAACCTTCCCGATCACGGCATGCGCACCATCCCGTTGTACTATTGCACGATGACTCCCTACGACGACAAGTTCACCGGCGTGCACGTGCTGTTCGGCAAGGAGGCCGTCGTCAACACCATCGGGGAATACATCTCCTCCTGCGGCTTGAAGCAGTTGCGCATCGCCGAGACGGAGAAGTACGCCCACGTGACCTTCTTCCTCAACGGGGGCCGGGAGGAGCCGTTCCCCGGCGAGAGCCGCATCCTCGTGCCCTCGCCCAAGGTGGCCACCTACGACCTTCAGCCGGAGATGTCCGCACCCACGGTGGCCGACCGTCTCATTGAGCAGCTCAACGAGAAGTCCGCCGACTTCGTCTGCCTCAACTTCGCCAACGGCGACATGGTTGGGCACACCGGCGTGTACGCCGCCATCCAAAAGGCCGTCGCCACCGTGGACGAGTGCGTTGGCTGCGTGGTGGAGGCCGCCCGCGCCAACGGCTACGACGTGCTCATCATCGCCGACCACGGCAACGCCGACTACGCCGTGAACGACGACGGAACGCCGAACACGGCCCACTCGCTCAACCCCGTCCCCTGCGTATGGGTGACCGACTCCAAGTGCGACCACCTGCGCGACGGCGTGCTGGCCGACGTGGCCCCCACCCTCCTCGCCATCATGGGCCTGAAGCAGCCCGCCGAAATGACCGGCCACTGCCTCATCGTCTGACGGCCCTCCCAAATATAATTGCAACGGGAGCAAAGAGCGATATGCTGCTCCCGTTCTTTTCTTTTTAAGGAAGTGGACGACGGGATATGTTGTATCGTGTTGTACTTCTTTTATTAAAAATGCAATCGAAGATGTTCTATTTTGAACTTGAACATATATCTTTGCAATATGAGTGTAAACATAGAGATACCGAACGTAGCCAGAGATGAAAGAATAGGGAGTGCTTTCAATCATTTGTTTTCTGTTATCCATCAAACAGAGAATAATGACGAGCGTGTGGTGAGATGGAATCTCAGAAGTAATTTGTTTTTCCATCCGTTTTTTCTTGCGCCTCTCGCCATCTATAAGCAACGGTGTGATAAAGATGTTTGTTGGGTGAATGGTTTGTCTTATATCGATAGGTATTTTGAGGTGGCTCATTTTGACTCGCCTCTTCGGATCGGAGGGAATGTGGATACACGCAAAGTGTTGCTTCCTTATATGAGACGTTCATATATCCCATTGTGCCGTTTTCATGTGGATGATAGCAATGTGGATGAACTTCAGTCTGTTGTTCAGCAAGTCATAGAACAACAATGTGGGGCAGACCGAAATATGACAACTCCTTTGTCCTATTTGTTAGGAGAGTTGATATGTAATATTAGCCAGCATTCATTTGGTCATTATGGATATGTTTTTTCGCAATGTTTGAGGAGGAAAGAGGAAAAAACGATTAATCTGGTTATTGCGGATGATGGGATTACGATATATGGAAGTTATGTGAGAACAAAAAAGTATCTGGAAAAAATCATTGGAGATGAGGTGGAAGCGTTGAGATTTGCCAATGAAGGGTTTTCTACAAAAGATTTGCCAGAGGCGGAGAATCGAGGATATGGCATCTCGACATCTAAAAATATGTTGGTGCATGGCTTAAAAGGTTCCTTTTTCATGTTGTCGGGTGCGGCTTTCCATCGGCATGATGTTAATGGGAGTGTATTTGTAAAATTGCCCCCTACGGTATATTGGCAGGGTACGATTGTATTGATGCGAATACCGATACAAGCACCTGTTGGTTTTGATTACATGAAATATATTGAGCGATAAATATTGAAAGTTATGGAGAACACGTTAAAAATTTCGGAGTTGATAGGCGAGGATATTCGTTCTCGGGCGAATGCGGAAATTATAAAGGCGGTGATAGACGGCGAGGAGGGGAAATGGAATTTTGATTTCTCCGGAGTGACGTTTGTTTCCCGTTCTTTTACGGACGAGTTGTGTGCCATGTTGGAGGCGAACCCGGACATTGCGGTGGTCAATGCGGACGAGTTTGTGCGGACGATGATAGACATTGTTTCTAAGGGACGGAAGCATAAGAGAGTCCGTCGCGAGGATAATGCTACCGTGAAAGAGTTTGACGACATGGAAAGTTTGTCTGCTTATTTGTCCACAATGTGATGGCAGGACGGTGGTGTGAGGTGTGAATGTCGGAATTGCCGGTTATGGTGGATTCTTGGTGTAGGGATTGCTTATGGCTGGGTGGTATCAACGCATGGGTTGCTGCGGTTGGGGCACGTTTGACGCACGCATGACGCACGCATGAGACACGTTCGCGAACGTGTCTCATGCGTGCGTCATTTGCACTTCATGTGTTATGCGAGGGGCGTATCCCCGGCGCAATCTTGGCGGAGGTGGGGAGTTGCTGGGGAGCGGGGAGGATGGCGTTTGGGACGACGAAGGGCTCCGGCAGGGATTTCGGTCTTTGCGAAAGGGATTTAGGAACTTTGCAGGGAGGGCGCGGTGTTCTTGTTGAATTGTTCCGGGGGCGTTTTTGCGGGGAGGAGGAGACGAGGGGAAGCGGGTGTTGGGCGATGCGGGAATGGGGCGGCGTTGCGGTTTGCGGGGGGCGGGAGAGGGAGAATGGGAAAAATTGCTTACTTTTGTGGAAACAGATAGCGTAAAAAATGAGAGAAATCACAAAAGACGAGGAAGAGCGGGTGCGGTTTGCGGTGTTTGCGATTGAGGCGGCCGCGGCGAAGTCGGGCGTTCCGGCGTGGGAGTTGTACGCCCGCCTGGAGCGGCTGGACTTGGTGCGGAGACGGTTGTTCGAGGATTACCCCATGCTCCACACGCAGGGCCGCGATTACATCGCCGACGACCTTTTGGAAACGCTCGCCAACTGGGAGGCCGCCGCCCGGCAGAAAGGAGGCGGGGCATGAAGGATTATTTGCTGTGGCGGAAGTTTGCCCGGGTGATTTTGTTGCTGGCGGAGCGGCTGGACGTGTCGCCGGAGCGGGCGATGGGCATTTTCTACGGGACGAGGACGTGCCGCTGGCTGCACGACCCCGAAATGCAGCTTCACAACATGGGCGACGCCTACCTCGTGGACGACATCATCCGCGAGTTGCAGGACATGCAGATGTAGCGCGGGCGGCGGAGGCGGTTGGCGGGGAAGAACTGTGGCAAGATAAGGGACGATGATGTTGTGGCGTTTGGGAAAATGTCGTATTTTTGTGAATGAAAGAGTTAATGATGAGAATTATGGAAAGGACTGTTTTTAATCAAGCCCAGTTGCAGATATTGGATTTGCTGTCTCGGGTGGATTCGGAGAAGACGTTGAACGAGATTCGGGATTTGTTGGCGGACTATTTCGCCCGGAAGGCCGAGGAGGAGATTGACGCCTTGTGGGAATCCGGCCGGTTGAACGAGCAGGTGCTCGAGGAGTGGAAGCACGAACACATGAGAACACCTTATAAGTAGGCGATGGATTCTATTGTTTTGGACACAAATTGCTTGTTGATGTCTCTTGCGAGGCGAGGGAAATATTTTGCCGTGTGGCAGGGATTCATGCAGGGGCGATACATATTGTGTTTCACGAATGAGATTTTAATGGAATACGAGGAGATTCTTACTCAAAAATTGGGAGTGCGAATAGCGCGAAATGTTATGGAGGTGATTTCTTCGAGAAGTAATATTCGAAAACTGGATATCCATTTTCGGTTCAATCTTATTCAAGTGGATCCGGACGATAATAAGTTTGTGGATTGTGCTGTTGCTGCGAATGCATATTGCATAGTGTCGCAAGATAAGCATTATGCCGTTTTGAAGGAAATAGATTTCCCTAAGGTTGAAGTGATTAGTATAGATGAATTTTTGGATTATTTGAAGCAGGGGATATCTTAATAAATTAAAGGTTAAAGATAAAATTGGGAGGTTATGATACAGATTGGGGACGCGATTATTAGTTTGGATGTGATTGAGCGGAAGTTTTGCTGCGATTTGGCGGCGTGCCGGGGGCGGTGTTGCGTGGAGGGCGACGCGGGGGCGCCGCTGGAGGAGGGGGAGGCGGAGCGCATACGGGAGAATTACGAACGGTTCCGCCCCTATATGACGGCGGAGGGCGTTGCCGCCGTGGAAGAGCAAGGGTTTTCGGTGATTGACGTGGAGGGCGACGAGGGGACGCCGCTGGTTAAAGGAGGGCCGTGCGCATACGCGATAGAGGAGGGGGGCGGCTGCTGGTGTGCCATCGAGAAGGCGTGGAGCCGGGGGGAGTGCGATTTCCGGAAGCCGATTTCCTGCCATCTCTACCCGATACGGGTGACGAGGTACCGCCACCATGAGGCGGTGAACTACAACGAGTGGAGCGTGTGCCGCCCAGCGGTGGAGCGGGGCGAGCGGGAGGGCGTGCCGGTGTACGTGTTCTGCCGCGATGCCTTGATTGCCAAGTACGGTGAGGAGTGGTACGAGCAACTCTGCTACGCCGCCGAGCAGGTGCGCACGGGCAAACTCCGCCTGCGGTGAAAACGTGTTGTGGCTGAAGATATGAGAGCATGGATGGAAAAAACGGCAAGGCGGACGTGATTCGGGGTGTCATCAAGAGCGGCATTCGCAACAATATGCGCACAAAGGGGATCAGGAGAACTTCAAACGCAGGAAGAAAGCCATGAAGAACTCCTTGCCAGCGCAGGCTAAAAAAAGGACGTACGAATATAATACTTATAAATATGAATAAAGACGCTATCGCAGAAGAAGTCAATGCCGAATATCTGAAAAGATGCATATATGATGTCCGTGGCGTTCGCATAATGTTTGATGCGGATTTAGCTAAAATCTATGGTTACAGTACCAAAGATTTCAATCGTCAGGTCAAGAACAATATTGAGAAATTTGAGCAAGATTTCATGTTTCAGTTGACCGATGAGGAGTGTGAAATCTTGAGGTGCAAAAATTCCACCTCAAGTTGGGGCGGTCGCAGATACAATCCTTATGCCTTTACAGAACAAGGAATATATATGCTCATGACTGTTTTGAAAGGAGAGTTGGCGACCAAACAAAGTAAAGCCTTAATTCGCATCTTTAAACAGATGAAAGACTATATCATTGACAACCAGTCGTTATTGGGGCAGAGGGAATATCTTCAACTGTCTTTGCAGACGACTCAGAACACTCAAGACTTGCTTGATTTGCGCAAATCCTTGTCGGCCGTTGATGACAAGGTTGCCAGCATAATAGACACGTTGGGCAATGTCGTAACCAAGTCGGAGCTGGCGAATGTTATGCTTGACTTTAGCAATCCAACTGTTAGGAGAGGATGGTTAATACTCAATGGTCAGCCTGTGGAATCAGATTTGGCCTACCGGCAGATTTATTCCACTGCCAAGAAAATGATATTCGTGGTGGACAATTATATTGGGTTAAAGACATTGGTGCTTTTAAAAGATGTTCCTGCCAACGTGAAAATTACTATATTCTCTGACAATATCGGCAACCGATTACATCAAGCTGAGTTTAACGACTTCTGTCGGGAATATCCCAATGTCTCTGTTTCGCTGCAAACTTCTGGCGGCATATTCCATGACAGGTATATTGTTGTTGATTATCAAACTGCAAATGAGCAGGTTTACCATTGCGGTGCTTCATCCAAAGACGGAGGAAATAAAGTCACAACCATAACAGCCGTAACCGACGGAGGCATTTATCATTCGGTAATAGATCAACTTCTGAGTAATCCGGTATTAATATTGCGGTAAGATTTTAGTCATGGTGATATTTCTTTACAATCGCTATCTTCTGTCATGATGCCTAATTGAATGTCTTCACAATTTTGTTTTGAGCCGATTAGATGTATTCATGTGAATAGTTTGTGAGGGGGGAAGGAGAGATAGATTTTTTTTGGGGAAATTGTTTGGGGGGAATGTAAAAAGCGTTATCTTTGCAGCGCAAAAGCGACATGGTGGATGTAGCTCAGTCGGTTAGAGCACTGGATTGTGGTTCCAGGTGTCGTGGGTTCGAGTCCCATCTTCCACCCGGCAAGGGAAATCCGAGAGGGTTTCCCTTTTTTCGTGCCGCTAAAAATCGGCTCCCGGTTTTGTAAAGCCGAGAATTGAATATATCTTTGTTTTGTAATCAAAAAGGTTTGTGTTATGGAAGCGACAGTGGTCAGAATAGGAAATGGCGAGGGATTGGTTATCCCTGCTTCGATTTTGGAAAAATTGAAATTGAAGTTGTATTCCATCGTAAACATTACGTTGCAGGACGATGCGATAGTAATCACTCCCGCCGTGCGGCAAGGATGGGCGGAGGCGGCCCGTCTGATGCGTGAGCGAGGGGAGGACGAGTTGATAGGGGCGGACGTAACGGACGATACGGAGGCGCAGTATTGAGTGAGGGGGAGGTGGAGGATTTGAGGGGAAAATTGAGGGAAATGTTTGAGTGAGGAGATAGCCGGAAGGGGCTGTGATTTTTGGGCGGATTTTTTGCGGGGAGAAGAATTATCGCTATTTTTACGCAATCGAGACAATGTGGGTTTGAGATAGCTGTATTACAATATAAATTATTAATTATTAGAATAATAAGTAGATGGCAACAGACAAATTTTTATGGAGACACATTGGGCCCCGCCCGGAGGACATCGAGGAGATGCTGAAGGTGGTGGGCGTTCAATCGTTGGACGAGTTGATAGAGCAGACGGTGCCCGCTTCTATCCGGTTGAAAGAGCCGCTGGATTTGCCCGCTCCGCTCACGGAGTCGGAGTTCTTCGCGCGGATGAAGAAGGTGGCGTCCAAGAATAAATTGTACCGGTCGTTTATCGGACAGGGGTATTACGACACGATTTTGCCGGCGGTGATTCAGCGGAACGTGCTGGAGAATCCGGCGTGGTACACGTCGTACACGCCGTACCAGGCGGAGGTGTCGCAGGGAAGGTTGGAGGCGTTGCTGAATTTCCAGACGATGGTGGTGGAGCTGACGGGAATGGAAATCGCCAACTGCTCGCTGCTGGACGAGGCGACGGCTGCCGCGGAGGCGATGACGATGATGCACGGCCTGCGGAGCAAGGAGATGAAGAAGGCGGGGGCGAACAAGCTGTTCGTGGACAACAAGGTGTTCCCGCAGACGAAGGACGTGCTGATCACGCGCTCCGCCCCGCAGGGAATCGAGCTGGAGTACGGCGATTACGCGACCTTCGAGTTCACGCCGGACGTGTTCGGAGCCATCGTGCAGTATCCGGCGTCCAACGGCGAGGTGCGCGACTACAAGGCTTTCGCCGAGCGGACGCACGCCAACGGGGCGTTGCTGACAGTGGCGGCCGACATCATGAGCCTGGTGCTGTTGACCCCTCCGGGCAAGTGGGGCGCGGACGTGGTGGTCGGGACCACGCAACGGTTCGGCATTCCGATGGCGTATGGCGGGCCTCACGCCGCTTACATGGCCACAAAGGAGGCTTACAAGCGGAATATCGTGGGCCGCATTATCGGCGTGACCATCGACGCTCAGGGGAACCACGCCTTGCGGTTGGCCTTGCAGACCCGCGAGCAGCACATCAAGCGGGAGAAGGCCTCATCGAACATTTGCACGGCCAAGGCGCTGAACGCCACGATGGCGGGATTCTACGCCGCCTATCACGGACGGGAAGGGCTGGAGCGCATCGCCCGCCACATCCACTCGGCGGCCGTGATTTTGGCGGAGGAGATTCAGAAGTTGGGTTACAAACTGAAGATAGGCAAGTTCTTCGACACGTTGCGTTTCGAGTTGCCGGAGAATGTCCATCTGGACGCCTTGCGGGACATCGCCCTGGAGCATGAGGTGAACTTGTGGTATTGCGAGAAGTGCGGCGCGGTGGGCTTGTCGACGGACGAGAAAATCAGCGAGGAGGAAATCAACACGCTGGTGGGCATTTTCGCCGAGGCGGCGGGAAAGACGGCCCCGCGCGTGGAGTTCATCGACGACCGGACCGTGTTGGAGCCGTCGATGTTGCGCGACGACGAGATTCTGAAGCAATCGGTGTTCAACATCTATCATTCGGAAACGGCGATGATGCGCTACATGAAGAATCTGGAGCGCCGGGACATTTCGCTGGCCACTTCGATGATCTCGCTGGGCTCCTGCACGATGAAGCTGAACGCCGCCGTGGAGATGTTGCCCATCACGTGGCCGGAAATCGGGGGCCTGCATCCGTTCGTGCCGATGTCGCAGGCGGAGGGCTACCAACAGATGATCCGGGAGACGGAGGAGATGTTGTGCAAGGTGACGGGCTTCGCCGGTTGCAGCCTGCAGCCTAATTCGGGAGCCGCCGGGGAGTACACGGGACTGATGGTGATGAGGCAGTACCACATCGCCCACGGACAGGGGCACCGCAACGTGATTCTGATTCCGGCGTCGGCCCACGGCACGAATCCCGCTTCGAGCACGATGGCCGGCTTCAAGATTATCGTGACGGCTACCGACCCGGACGGCAACATCGACGTGGAGGATTTCCGCAAGAAGGCCGCGGAGAACCGCGACAATCTGGTGGGCGCGATGATCACGTATCCGTCCACGCACGGAATCTTCGAGGAGTCTATCAAGGAATTGTGCGACATCATCCACGAGAACGGCGGTTTGCTGTACATGGACGGAGCCAACATGAACGGACAGTGCGGACTGACGAATCCGGCGACGATAGGGGCGGACTTGTGCCACTTGAACCTGCACAAGACGTTCGCCATGCCTCACGGCGGCGGCGGTCCGGGAGTGGGACCGATTTGCGTGGCCCCGCATCTGGTGGAGTTCCTGCCGACACACGTGATGGTGAAGACCGGCGGCGAGCATGGCATCCACGCCGTGGCGGCCGCTCCTTACGGTTCGGTGGGCATGTTGCCCGTGACTTACGGCTACCTGTTGATGCTGGGAGGCGCCGGGCTGGAGATGGTGACGAAGATGGCCATCCTGAACGCAAACTATCTGGCGTCCTCTTTCGAGAAGCTGGGCTTCAAGATTTTGTACAAGGGTTCGAAGGGCCGCGTGGGGCACGAGATGATTTGGGATTGCAACATGTTCAACAAGGAGTACGGCATCACCGAGCTTGACATCGCCAAGCGGTTGATGGACTTTGGATTCCACGCTCCGACCTTGTCGTTCCCGGTTCACGGGACGTTGATGGTGGAGCCGACGGAGAGCGAGCCCAAGGAGGAACTGGACCGCTTCATCGAGGCGTTGAGCACCATCCGCGAGGAGATGATAGAGGTGGGCGAAGGCAAGTACGACAAGACGGACAACGTGTTGAAGAACGCCCCGCACACGCACAAGGTGTTGACCGCGGACGAGTGGTACCACTGCTATCCGCGGAGCAAAGCCGCATATCCGCTGGCCTGGGTGGCCGAGAACAAGTTCTGGCCGCAAGTGGGACGCGTGGACGACGGCTATGGAGACAGAAACCTGATGTGTACCTGCGACCCGTTGGAAGCGGACACGGAGCGATAAGTCATTTTTATAATACAGAAGATGTGATTCGTCACATCTTCTATTTTTTCTATCGATGAAGCAAATTCTTGACACGAAAACTCTGATCTCTTTGTTGGAACGCAAAGACAATAAGGCCTATCAATATTTGTACGAGCGGTACTATGTGTCGTTGAAGGCGTTGGCCAATTATTATCTGCGTGACAACGTGCAGGGGGAAGATTTGGTGCAAGACGTGTTTGTGGCTTTATGGGAAAGTCGTTATAAGTTCCGGACGGAGAATGAGATTAAGTATTTTCTTTACAGGGCGTTGAAAAACGGTTGTGTCAGTTTGCTTCGGAAGCAAAAGTTGAAGGCCAAGTATCTTCACGAGGCATTGTCCGCCAACGTGGAGGAGGACAATTTCTGGGAGAAAGTGTTGGAGGAAGACGTGTATGCCCGTTTAATGTCGGCGATAGAGACGTTGCCTCCGCAGTGCAAGTTGGTGATGCAATTGACGCTGGAGGGGCTGAAAGGGCAGGAAATCGCAGAACGGCTTCAGATTTCTTTGGCCACGGTGAAAGAATATAAGGGACAAGGGAAAAAAATCTTGCAGCAGCAGTTGAAAGGTCGTGGTGCTCTATTGGCTATTGTGTTGATAATCTTTTGAATGACAAAAATTAACTAATTTGTTTACATATTTTAACTGGGTTTGACCCCTACCTTTTCTCATCTCGTGCGTTTTTGTTGTTGAATGTTAGAAGTAATAAAAAGTATCACAATGAAACGTGACGAGTTATTTGATATTTCCAATTTGATATTCCGGGAACTGGCGGAAGAATTGACATCGGAAGAGCGGCGACGTTTGGAGGCGTGGCTTGGCAGTTCGGAACGCAACCGGACTCTGTATGAGCATATTTGCTCGGAGAAGGTGATGAGGGAGAAGATTCGGGAGTACAGGGAGAGCGACGTGCAGGCGGCTTTTGAGGCGTTTTTGGCTCGGAAGGAACGGATTGGGCGGGGACGACGGCTGGTTCGGTATGTGTCCCGGAGCGCGGCTGTTTTGGTGTTGCCTTTGGTGTTGGCCGTGTGGTATTGGGCGAAGGACGACGAAGTTTTGCCAACGCGGACGGAAACCGTGGCGGACTTGACCGCGGATGTGGTGAAAAACCGGCCGATTCTGACGCTTTCTTCCGGAAGGCAGATGGTGGTGGGAGATTCTTCGCTGAGTATCGCGGAGGGAGGCGGCGTGCGGATTCAAGTGGACGGAAACGGGATGATGTCTTATAACGCTTCGGATTCGAGCGATGTGACGGATGTGTACAACACGATGAGGACTCCGGTGCAATGTGATTTTGTTTTTACGCTGGAGGACGGGACCCGGGTATGGATGAACGCGGCTTCCTCATTGCGTTATCCGGTGGTTTTTGGAGGGGAGGAACGGGTAGTGTATGCCGAAGGCGAGATATTTTTCGAGGTGGCTAAAGACGCGGAACGTCCTTTCCGGGTTCATTTGGGCAATGGACTTGAGATTAGGGTGTTGGGGACTTCTTTCAATGTGAATTCTTACGCGGAGGAAGATTTCACGGAAGTGACGCTGGTGGAGGGTGCCGTGGAGGCTCAGTTTGGAGAAAAAGCATACAAAATGCGTCCCAATCAGCAATTGTACATAGACGAGGCGCAGGGAACGACAAGTCTGACAGAGGTTGACGTGAATGACTATATCGCTTGGAAAGACGGACAATATGTGTTTAAGAACAAGCCTTTGTGGATGGTGGCCAAAGTGTTGCAGCGGTGGTACGGCGTAAGGGTGGTGTTTGAGAATGAGGCCGCCCGAAACTCCACTTTCACGGGGGTAATCAACAAAAACGAAGGAGTGGGCTTGTTGGTGGAACGGTTGAACGCAACGTCGACATTGCGTTGCCGGATAGAAGGAAAAGAAATTTATATACGATAAACGGAATATTTATAATTAAATTAGATTGAGTATGAAAAAAGGTTTGATTTTCACTTGGCTGATGTTGGTTGTGGCGTACGCGTTCGCTCAAGAGCAAGAACAAAAGACAGATGGTTGGGTCATTCAAGGTTTTTTGGATGGCAACTACAAGGCTGACAAGGTTTATCTGGTGGAAGAAGAGTATATTAACGGCCCTTCAAAAATAATTGACAGCGCAAAAGTGGTGGACAATCGTTACGAGTTCAAAGGACCGCGTGTGGACGTTCCCAAAATGTATTTCATCAAAAGCGCGGATCCGAATTGCATTAGTCCGATAACCCCGGTTTTTATTGAAAATGGCGTGATTCGTGTGCGTGCCAATGCCGATTTCTTTTTGAACAGGGAAGTGTCCGGCACGGTGAACAACGATTTGTTTAGTTTGTATAACGCGGCGACGGAATACGGAGTGGACAGTATTCGGAGAGTTTTTGTGATAGACAGGATGATTCATCCGGATAAAGATTGGGAAACCCAAACAAAAGAATACAATGCGAGAACCGATTTTTTGAACAGCCGTAATTTGAGCGTGCAAAAAAATATGGTGGAAACGTATAAAGATCAAGTGTTCGCTCCTTTTATGATTTATTGGGAGATGAAGGCGAACTTGTCATTGGATGAATTAAAGGCATGGCGTCAAAAAATTGACCCGAAATTGAACAATCATCCATACACAAAGCAGTTGGACGAATATATCCGTTTGGCTGATTTTGGAGTTGGCAGTGTGATGCCGAACTTTACATTGAAGACTCCGGATGGAAAAGACATAAGTCTGAAAGATTTTAAAGGCAAATATGTGTTGGTTGATTTTTGGGCGTCTTGGTGTGGACCTTGTTTGAGAGAAATGCCGAATGTGGTAAAGTTATACAAAGAATGCAAGGGTAAGAATTTCGAGATTTTCGGTGTGTCTTTGGACAATAAGAAAGACGCCTGGGAGAAAGCAATCAAAGCGAATGGCATGAAGTGGCCGCAAGGCAGCGATTTGAAAGGTTGGGGATCCGAGCCTGCCCGTCTGTGTAATGTGTC
Organism: uncultured Butyricimonas sp.; assembly: GCA_944320555.1. Classification (GTDB taxonomy): domain Bacteria; phylum Bacteroidota; class Bacteroidia; order Bacteroidales; family Marinifilaceae; genus CALUMT01. The sequence goes on from CALUHX010000011.1 coordinate 38,798, forward strand.
CGCCATTCCTTTCACGGTATTGATAGATCCTGAAGGGGAAGTGATAGCCATAGACCTCCGTGGGGAGCAATTGCACGCAAAGGTGAAAGAAGTATTAGGCAAGAAGTAAATAGTAAACATGATGAAGTATATTTTGTTCATATTGTTGATGGCAGGCGTGTTTCCCTTGACAGCTAAAGAAAAGGGGAAGATGACTCATGTCAGTGTGGAGGCGTACGGTTTTCAAGGAAAGTTTATATATTTCAACTTTGTGGAGAAACCGGACGCTTATGTCGAGTTCCCATACAAAGAAGGCCAATTATTGGAAGTGTCCACGACATTGGATGACATTACGATGTTGAATGTCAACATGTGGTTGAATATTTGTTTGCAACCTGGTGATAGCCTGCATGCGAAAGTCACATATGACGGAAGGAATTATAAAACAGTAGAATATTCAGGGACACCTCAAGCGGTGCTTATTGCCACGACGTTGCATAAGATTAGGATGTCCCGCAGGGAAGCCGGGTATAAGGCAAATGTGCCTGCGGCATTGGTCGTGTTGACAGACCCCATAGCTTATCATAAAGAGTCCTTGGAGGAATGGGGTAGAGAAAAGGCGATATTGGATGAAATAAAAGATGACATATCCCCGAGAGTGTATAATTATCTTTTGTCGGAATTGGATGCTATCTTTTTGCCCAATTTGATAACTTATCCATATGCTTGTGCCTCCTATCAAAAAAAGCAGATAGAAGAATGTATCGCGGACGATTATTGGACCGCATTGGATAATTATCAAGTGCGGGACGATGAGGCTTCATTGAGAAATCGTAATTACATGTCGTTTCTTTTGTCCTATGCGGAGTATATGATATGTAAGAAGAATGGAAGTGATCCTCATAAATTTAAGTCAACACAAAGTACTGTTAGTGAATACGATGAGATTGCGAATTTTTATGATGGCGCTTTACGCGACGCGGCGTTGTTTGTTGTGTTGTACAATGCATTGGCCTCAGAAGATGTGAATTTCGCAGAGTGTGAGACGTTAGTGAAAGATTACTTGAAGAAATATAATATCAGCAAGGAATATAAGCAAATATTGAAAGAAGTCATGAAATGATCTCCATGAAACAAGGGAGTACTCGCACTACTCCCTTGTGAATTGGTTTTGTGTTAATTAATAGTATAAATGTAAACTGCAAAGTTATGCGAAAGGACAATGAAAGTCAACACCTGTCATGGGTTAAATTATGTTGTTTCGTTTTTGTATTACTTGTGTTTCAAGGAAATTTGTTTGCTCAGGCACAAGATGATTACAAAGAAACAAGAGTTACACTAAGGGTGGATAATATGCCTTTAGGTGAAGTTTTGGACACATTGGCGACGATGACCGATGTGAAATTTTTCTACAATCACTCACAAATAGATGTGAATAAGAAACTTTCTCTTGACTTAAAAGAGAGAACATTAAATTATGTGTTAATTGTCGTTTTGGCTGATCAAGCGGTAGATATTGACTATCAGTCTAATCGTGTTATCGTGTTAAAAGCGAAACCAAAACAAGAGACTCAAGTTGTCGGGGAGAAAGTGTCTGGTCAGGTGATTGATGCGGAAACCAAAGATCCTCTTCCGGGAGCAAGTATCGTGTTAAAAGAGACGCCTGGGGTGGGAATGACCACGGATATTGATGGGAAATTCCAATTGGACGTTCCTCAAGGAGTAACGGCGTTGTTGGTGTCTTTTGTGGGGTATGAGGATGAAGAAGTTCCTTTGACCGGGAATCTGAGCAATCTTTCGATTAAGTTGTCCCCGAAGCAAGAAGAGTTGGAGGATGTGGTGGTGACAGGTATGGCTCCCCGTAAGGTGGAAGGATTCACAGGAACTTATGTGACGGTGAAGGGAGAACAGTTGAAAAAGTTGAATCCGAATAATATATTGAGTGCCTTGCAATTATTTGACCCGAGTTTCCGCATTGTGGAAAACAATGAACGTGGTTCGGATCCTAATGCATTGCCGGAGTTCCGTATGAGGGGTGACGTGCAGTTGGGAGACTCTGACCCTACGGCGTTTCAAATGATGATGGGGGATTACTCCAATCGCCCCAATATGCCGTTGTTTATTTTGGATGGTTTTGAAGCCACTTTGCAACGGATTGTAGACTTGGATCCTGAACGGATTGAGTCTGTGACGATTTTGAAGGACGCTGCCGCCACGGCTATTTATGGTTCGCGCGCTTCCAATGGCGTGTTGGTATTCGAGACCCGTCCTCCTCTTCCCGGTCGCTTGAATGTAGCCTACAGTTTAAATATGGCAATCACGGCTCCGGACCTTACAGATTATAATTTGATGAATGCGGCAGAGAAATTGGAATATGAAAGGCAAGCGGGATTATTCCGTCCTAATAATGCTGCTGAAATGAATTATTATAACGAGAAATTGCAGGAAGTGTTGCGGGGTGTGGACACGTATTGGTTGTCGAAGCCGTTGCGCACACCTTTCATGCATAGCCATTCCTTAAGTATGGAAGGAGGAGATGAGACCATACGCTATTCTTTGGCCTTGAATTATAGTTCAAATCCCGGAGTAATGAAAGGGTCGGACAATACTACGATGGGATTGGATTTGACATTGAATTATCAACGGAAAGGATGGAATATCCAAAATGTTCTTTCTTTGTCGAACCGGGAAGGGAATAACTCGCCTTACGGAAACTTTAGCGAGTATACCCGGATTAATCCTTATTATAGGGATAAAGATGAGAATGGAAATCTGATTAAAGAATTTGAGAGAAAAGCCATGGGCGTGGGAACCAGTTCGGTGCTGATGACCAATCCTTTGTGGGATGTCCAGTTCCCGCATAAAGATCAAAACGTGAATTTTAGTGTGACGAATAATTTTGCGGTGGAATGGGCTATCTTGGAGAATCTTCGTCTGAATGGAGCCGTTTCCTTTACAAAAGGAATCGCTCGTAATGAAACATTTACTTCTAGTAATGATACTGAATTTGCAGAAGAAGATGATTTGACGAGAAAGGGACGTTACACAAAATCTGTTGGGGAGAACTTTGATTGGAGTGTGAATGCGTCCGCAAGTTATAACTGGGTAAAAGACAGGCATACGGTTATGCTCTACGGTCGTTGGGAAGCCACGGAGAGCACTTCAAATAATGTGAACTTGACGGCCTATGGATTCCCTAATGATAACATGACAGATTTCCTTTTCGCTTTTGAGATGGAAGACAGGGCAAGTGGAGATGAGACCACATCTCGTAGCGTGGGCGTAGTCGGGCAGGTTAGTTATATGTATGATATGCGTTATTCACTGGATTTTAGTATACGTGGAGATATTTCTTCTCAATTTGGAGACGATACGGGAATGGCGCCTTTCTGGTCTTTGGGATTCCGTTGGAACGCTTACAATGAAGAATGGTTGAAAAATACATTCGTGTCAAACTTGGTGGTACACGGATCTTATGGTATTACAGGATCTCAGAGTTATGAGCCTTATCAGGCCGTAGAGACATATTCGTTTGAGAATTTGATGTTCCCTTATCCGACAACCGATGTGTTGGGAGCTCAATTGATGGGGATTGGCAATCCGGATTTGGGATGGTCAAAAACAAAAAATATTAGTGTCGGGCTTGAGGCGGGATTTTTTAATAACCGTTTGAACGTTAGTGCCTCTTATTACCACAATCTGACAGACAATTTGTTGATGCAATATACTTTGCCGCCTTCTGTCGGTTTCACGACAGTAACGATGAATTTGGGATCTGTATTGAATGAAGGTGTCGATTTGTCGATTAACGGGTTGTTGATAAATGATTACACTCGGCAGATTCAATGGAGTCTGGGAGTGAACGGAGCTCATAATCGTAATGTTATCAAAGAAATTTCCAATAGATTGGAAGCAATGAATGAGGAACGTAGACAGTCGGAGGCAGATCCTCAAACACTTTATGAGGAAGGTAAATCTACAAGTGGGTTGTACACTGTGCCTTCGTTGGGTATAGATCCGGCTACGGGACAAGAAATTTACTTGAAACAAGATGGGTCGAAGACATTTGTTTGGGATCCTGCCGATAAAGTATATATAGGAGAGACTCAGCCTAAATGGAACGGAGCGATAAACTCTTCATTCATTTGGAAGAATTGGTCTGTTGCATTGGGATTTACCTATACATTAGGAGAGAAGTATTATAATCAGACGTTGGTGGACAAACTTGAAAATGCGTCGGCTGGTTATAATTTGGACAAGCGGGCGTTATCCTATCGTTGGTCGGAAACCAATCGGAATGCGAAGTATAAATCGATTACAATTAATGGAAGTGGCACACCACAAAGTTCTCGTTTTGTGCAAGATAGGAATACTTTGACATTTAATTCTATTACGGCTGGGTATAGATTTGATCAGAGTAAGTTCAACTTCTTGAAAGCGTGTCGTATATCGAGCTGTAGCTTGAATTTCTCGATGAATGATATAGCGGTGCTTTCTACGATAAAGACAGAGCGAGGATTGGAGTACCCGTATGCGCGGACGTTCAATCTGTCGATGAGTTTGGTGTTTAACTAATTAAATGTAGAGATGATGAAAAAGATAATATTCATTTGTGCTTGTGTTTCCATGCTGGCGATGACTGCATGTTCTGACTGGATTGATGTGTCGCCTAAAACAGATGTGGAAAGCAGTGAGTTGTTTAATTCGGAAAGCGGTTTTAAAAATGCGTTGATTGGAATTTATGGGCGAATGACTTTTGTTGAAACCTATGGGAGAGAAATGACGTTCGGTTATGTTGAGGAATTGGTTCAACGCTACGATATAGGGGGAAATGCTTATGATCCAGTGCGGGCTGATGATATTTATGATTATGTGACGACGGGTACTGATTCTAAGAACAGGCAGGCTACGATATGGGCGCAGATGTATCAGACAATAGCTAATATAAACAGCTTGTTGTCATATATTGAAACGCAAGGAGACAATATAATAACGGAAGGTTATCATGATTTGATAAAAGGAGAGGCTTTAGGATTGCGTGCGTTCCATTATTTTGATTTGTTGCGTATGTGGGGACCGGTTTATTCGGAGGATCCGACAGCGGAATCCATACCTTTCCGAGACAAGTTCACGGCGGATTTGATTGCTCCCATGCCAGCTAATGAAGTCGCACAACGAATTTTGGACGATCTTCACGAAGCGGATAGCCTGTTGGTGAACGACGGGATGAATTATGACTATAATGCGGACGAGATATTTACCTGTGAACGGCAGTATCGGATGAACAAGTATGCGGTGAAAGCTTTGTTAGCCCGGGTTTATTTGTGGATTGGGGATAAAGAGCAAGCGGCATATTACGCTAAAGAGGTGATAGCCGGTTGTGGATTGGAACTGGTGAGAGATAATGGAGCAGACGTGTCCATGAAAGGCGAGACTCTTTTTGGCTTGCAGATGGATGATATGGAGAACACGTTGAGCAGTTATTGGACGGATGACAGATTGAACGGGACTCAGTTCGCAGGTAGTAATTTGTGTCTGATGTTGGAAGATAACTGGCAAACGGTGTTTGAGACTCGCGGCGTTGGCCAAAATGATATTCGCGCCACGTCGTTTGCCCATGACAATAGCAATCCGCTAAGATACATGTGCCAAAAATATTTGGGAGACGAACAGAATGAGGTCGAAGGTTTTTATGAGAACATTCCATTAATCCGTTTGTCAGAAATGTACTACATTCTTGCAGAATGTGTTTCTTTGTCGGAAAGTGTTGATTATCTTAACGATGTGCGGAATGCGCGCGGAATTTCGCGAGCGAACAATTATACTTTTAATGCTTCGTATACGGAAGATGTTAGAAAAGAAGCTTTGCGGAATGAGTATTCTAAAGATTTCTTTGCGGAAGGACAATATTTTTATTTCTTGAAGAGAAATAATTATGATACGTTTTATCGTTGTCCAATTGCCAATATGCGTAATTACTATGTGTTCCCTCTTCCTGATGACGAGGTTGAGTTTGGCGGAGGACAAGTTGATGACAATGAAGGAAATGAAAATTAAAGATTGAGCGTTATGAGGAAATATTTTTATATTGTTTTGGCATTCTTCTTTTTGACCGCTTGTGAGAAAGAAGATGTGTTAGACTATCAATTAACGGAAGATTGTATCCAATTTGGGTATGAGGCGGAAGATATGGAGTTGGAATATAATTTTGCGGAGCAGACATACGCAGGGTATGACGACTGGGGCTATCCTTATGATAAATATTATGGAGATTCGTTATTGTGTGACACCCTCGAGTTGCCATTGTCTATTATTGGATGGGAGAGCGATGCCAATCGGGAGTTCCGATTGAAGTTGGTGCCGGTGGTGGAATTGGACACGTTGCCGTTGGCTGATGTGGTGCTGGAGTCTTCTTATTCTTTTCAGGCCAATGAACGTAGAGATACCATTCGGGTGATTTTTATGCGGCCGGAAGCTGGTGAACGTTTGGCGGCGGGCATTACGTTTGATTTGGAAGGAGACGACGCTGTTTTTGATAAAGGGGCGGAGGAACAAAGTGTGTATAATTTGATCGTGGAGAATGTTTATGAGGAAACAAATTGGAATGAAGCTTATTTGGGCGAGTTTTCTCAAGCAAAGGCGGCTTTTATTGTGACGATTCTGCAAACCAATTTGGGTGGCGTGGGAGAATGGTCGGAAGTAAACCAACAGTTACGGGCAGCTTTGAAGCAATATAATCTTGACCATCCGGATGATCAAAAAGATTTTACATTCCCGGCATACTCGGAACCGACATGGTGGGCGGCTAATGAACAATGGTTGGGAGAATATTCCGAGGAGAAGAAAGCGTTCATTCAAAAAAATCTGGGTATGTGGGATGCGTACACTAATTGGGAGTGGAGTTCGCTGACTTTGGGATATTACTATGATTTGAATCCGGAGGCAGAATATTCGTTCTCCCGTTCTGATTTCAGAACATTGGTACAGCCGGATTGGTGGGAAGCAAATGCTCAATGTTTAGGAAAATTCTCCATTCCGAAGGCGATATTCTTTGAACAAAGTATTTTTTATGGAACGTCGATATGGAATGACGGAGCTACTTATGATTGGGCCGGAAATATTAGCTATATAAAAGAACAATACCAATATTATTTCTACAATCCACAGGCTCAACCTTGGTTTGAAGACGATTTTACAGTTCCCGAGGCTGTCGCGCCTGAATGGTGGGAGAAGTGGTCCGGTTATCTGGGAGCTTATTCCGACGAGAAGAAAGCCTTTATGCAGTGGGTGTTTAAAGATGATAAAGGAGAATGGTGGGACAAAGAGGCCTCCGCTGTCGACTGGTCCGAAAGTGTCAATGATTTGATTGAGGCTTACAAAACTCTTGAAAAACCTGATTTTGACAATGACTTTGACCCGACGGGACAATGGGTGAAGGCTCCCGAGTGGTGGCCTGGCGTGTCGCATTTTTTGGGCGCTTATTCAGAAGCGAAAAAAGAGTTTTTGATTAATTTCTTTGATCCCGATGGCACGAAGAATTGGTGGGAAAAGGAGGCGGCTACGTATGGTTATGGACCACATATGGGCGATTTGATAGCTCGGTATGAGGAGCTTTATCCTGACGGCGGGCCTTTTGAAAATGACTTTTTCAATCCTTTGGGATGACGGGCGGTGGACGCAGAAAAAAAGGTCTTTTGTAAGAAGCGAATAATTAATGGATAAAAAGAAAGTTATGAAAACAAGAATAGCTATTTTAATAGGAATGACGGCCCTTCTTTTCATGGGATGTTATGAGGACAAGGGAAATTATGACTATCGGGATATAAACGAGATTGTAACAATCTCGTTTTCCCCGGCTCCGGATGAGATAACGACGGATAGCGTGTACACCTATTCTTATCCGCAATCTTCACAGGACACGATGCGTGTCACCTATACGCCGATTGTGTCCCAATCTTTGGCAGAGAATGAGGAGCAATTGGAATATCAGTGGATTTTCAGCAACGAGACGGGATACGATACGGTGTTTTCAAAGGAATTAACTCTGAAATATCCGTTTCAGGCGATTCTCTCATATAATCCTTTGTTCCGCTTGATAGATCATTCTACAGGAGTAGAATATTATAAGTTGTTCAAAATGAGTACGAGAGAGCCTTATCTGGATAGTTGGTATGTGTTGCATGGGACACTGGGGGATCGGCGTATTGGTGTTGCGGAAATTAGCAATACGGGAGAAGTGACGATTACGGAAGATGCCTACGAGGCCGCCATGGGAGTGCGGCGTTTCCAGAATGCGGAAGGTATGTTTTATTCCGCTTCCAATAATAGGGCGGCGGCAATGTTGGACGATGACCAAGAATATTTGATGGTTTACGAACGGGATAGCTGTACGAAATTGCAACCGTTTATGTTTTTGGAGCGGATGGTTTATCGGCAGATGATGCCTCAAACCATGTCTGTCCTGCCTCCAATTGCGGGAGGTGTTACGGACGAGACTGGAGATTTCATGGGTAGTGACGGTATGATGTTGTTATTGGATGAGGTTGGAAAATGTTACTGGTCTCGTGGAATGCTGGGGTATTTCTTTACTTGCAGGGCGGAGGCTTCGGTGGAAGATTATCATGTTACGCATGCTTTTATTCCTATGCCAAGTGGTGATAACGGTTTGAATGCCATTTTGTGGGATGATCAGAATAAGGAATTCTATTATTACCCGTGTCCGAGTGAAATGATTTGGGAAAGACCGACTTCTCATCCGGCTGATGATGCGTATGGACAAGGCTCCCTTATTCAAGCGGCTGTTTCAGATAATATTGAGGAAGGAGAATTGGACAATATGGAGGCAAAAGCGATGGTGCTAGGAAGCACGGAAGGATTTGTGGGTATCGTTTTTTGTAACACAGCGGCAGAGGATGAGTATTGGTATTATGAGGTCGGCATGGCTGCAGAGAAGGGTTCTGAAATAGGATTCGTGATAAATAGAAAAACTCAACTCTCAGGTTTAAATATAAATGAGAATTCTCAGTTTGCGACCTCTTGGGCTTATGCCAATCAATTGTTCTATACTGTGGATGGAGATTTGTATTTATATAGTCTTACGACCGGAGATTCTCGTTTGCTTTATTCTGTTACGAGTGGTGGAACAATTACGAAAATGAAATTTGCGGTTGCACGGGATTATATGGGAGGTTCTTATTTTGCAGAAGGATTGAATAGCCGATTGGGATTGGTTGTGGAGAATCCGGATGGGACGGGAGAAGTGCATGATTTGCGGTTGGAAAATAGTGGTGACGTGAGTCAAGTTATAGAGTGTGGAGGTTTTGGGCCTATTGCGGATATTGTGTTTTCTGTTCACTATTTGTTGTAAACGATGAAAATAGCAATAATAACGTTACATTTACTTCTTTTCCTCGCGGGGATTGCCCGCGGGGAAAAGAAGCCTTTCGCCATTGACGGCACGACTCCGGAGTTGAAGGAAGGGGTGATGCTGGTGCTGACAAACCGGGTGGAAGGCGTGGATACTTTGGGGAGGGCTCCCATCGCGAACGGAACGTTCCATATCGAGGGCATGATTGAGGAGCCTTGCGTGGCTCTTTTGAAGGTGGCGGACAAGGAGGGAGGGTTCGTTTTTCTCTTGGATTCGGATGCTCCTTATGAGATGGAATTGTGGAATCAGAAACCGAGTGTCATTAAGGGAGGCAAACTTCAAGAGGAACTGAACGCTTATCAGAAAGTGGTCGCACAGGCGAACGAGAAAATGGCGGCTATTCGTCAGGAAATAGACCAGGCTTCTGCCCAGCGTCGTTTCAAGACGGTGAGCGAGTTGCGGGAGAAGTTGGAAAAGGAGAATTCGAAAGCCCGTTCCAGATTGGATGCCATCTTGGAACGCAATGGCGACAATCTGTTCAGCGTATATATTCGCACGGCGGGCATGGAACAAATGCCTTTGCCCGTTCTTAAGGAATTGTATGCCTCTTTGTCCGAAGAAGCCCGTCATTGGGAACAGGCCCGTCTCGTGGAGGCGCGTATTGCCGCATTGGAGCATGTGGACCAAGGAGCCGTGGCTCCGGATTTCACGTTGCCCACGCCCGATGGCCGGGAGGTTTCCCTTTACGCGTTGAAAGGAAAGTTGAAAATCATCGATTTCTGGGCTTCGTGGTGCGGTCCTTGTCGTTTGGAAAATCCCAACATGGTCAAGCTCTATGCAGATTTTAAGGACAAGGGATTGACGGTGGTCAGCGTGTCGCTCGACAATAATAAGGCCAATTGGCAGAAAGCCATTGAGGATGACGGCTTGACGTGGATTCACGTTTCAGACTTGAAAGGGTGGAGCAGTCCTGTCATCAAGCAATTCAATATCGACGCGGTTCCTACGATTTTTGTCCTTGACGAGAATAACCGTATCGTCGCGAAAAATCTTCGTGGCGAGGCATTGCGGGCTTTTGTGTCTGAACGATTAAAGTAAAATGGAATGAAAATGAAAAATAAGTGGATATTATGGTTGGCGTGTTTCCCTCTTTTCTGGTGTGCGTCCTGCTCTGATGACGAGAAGGGCGACGAACCGCAGCCAGAGGAGCAGCCGGAGACTGTCTTGTTGATGGGAAGCGAGACACGCAAATTGGCTCAAGTTTTGCAGGCCATGGAGCCGGAAAGAGCTTTGGACCGGCAAGGTTTGGCCGTCACTGATTCGGAGTTCGATGAAATTAAGACTTTCACGGACGGGCTGGTCGCGGGAAAAACGGGAGACGCGGCCTATGAGGAAATATTTCAGTGGATTACTGCGAACGTGAAGTTCGGCACGCCGGAAAGTAACGACCCTTATGATGTATTTGTGGAAAAAGTGGCGGTTTGCCAGGGGTATGCCAATTTGTTGAAAACAATGTGCCTCACGCAGGGTATTCCTTGTGTGGGAGTGAACGGGGTGATGGATCCGGACACGTATTACCAGCAAGGCCATGCCTGGAATTATGTGCGCGCGGGTGAGCGGTGGATTGTGTCCGACCCGACGAATGGCCGGGATTGGGACATGGAGAAGGATGTGAATGTTTATTCCAATATTGTGGAGCCTTATTTTATTGACGTGGTCGTGGCAGAGGATGATAATTTCGTTTACGGATACTATCATGGTTTGAATGTGAACGAGGTGAAAGCGGATGCGGACACGGTGGTGGTTCCTGACGCCGTTTTGGGATTTTATGTCACTTCGTGCAATCCTTCCGCGCTCTCGCCTTCCGTGAAGGTTCTGGAATTGAATGAACGGATTGATTATTTGGGCGATCAAAACAGTGAAGGTTTGAGAAGTGGTTTTGCCGGAACGTTTTTGGAGTCAATCCTTGTGGCTTCGGGCAACAAGAACTTTGAGAGTTACGAGGGAGTCCTTTATGCGTCCGGTTCCGATTTGCCTGTCATTATTCCTGGAGCGATGCGGGTGGTGCATTTGAGAAGCGCCGCTTTTGAAAAGAATGAGGCTGTTTATTATCACGATTCCGTGGAGGAAATCCATTTTGCGGAGGGAACGCCCTCGATAGCTGCCGCCGCAGTGGAAGGCTGTCCGAATTTGAAACGGGTGTACGTTCCCGCCTCTGCGGAAGTGGCTGATGGGGCTTTCCCTACCGGAGTGGAAATTGTTCGTTTCTAGTTTTTATTCCGGCTTGGACTGCTAACTGGCAATGATTTAACAGGTGGGTCACAGGGACGCAAGTTGCTTGTGTTTGCGTCTTTGTCGCCCGCCTTGCTCTTTTTTCACGGTGCGCTCTTGTTTTTGAGAGGAACGTCAAAAACCGTTCAGTTCCATCGTCACTGTGGGCACGAGCAGCACAAAACCCACGGCGATGAGCAAAACGATGAATTTCCAAAAAAAGCGGAACCACACGTCGTAAGGTATCCGGGCGATTCCCAATGCGCCAATCAATACTCCCGATGTCGGCGTGATCATGTTTGTGAAGCCGTCGCCGAACTGGTACGCCATCACTGTGGCTTGGCGTGATAGTCCGATGACATCCGAGAACGGGGCCATGATGGGCATGGTCAGTGCGGCTTTGGCCGAGCCGGACGGGATGAACAGGTTGATGAAGGTCTGGATGACGTACATGGTCATCAGGGATAACATGCGTCCCGCCTCGCTCATTAATCCGGCCAAAGAATGCAGAATGGGATCGATGATATGCCCCTCTTGCAGGATGATGATGATGCCCCCCGCCAGTCCCACGATGAGGGCGGCGGACAGGATATCTTTCACGCCCGCCAGAAATTGCTTCACGATGCCGTCAGCCGACTCCCCGGCGGCGAACCCCGACAGTATTCCCATCGCCAGGAAAAGTCCCGAAATTTCGGGCAGGTACCACCCGTATCCCATCACTCCTGTCACGAGAAAAAGGATGGAGAACCCTAGGATGGTTAAAATCAAGAAATGATAGGATTTCCTTAGGGAGAAAAAGCCCGTTATGGCAAATAGGCCTGTCAGCACCGGAACCACGCATGTCGTTATGCTGGCCTTTTCGCCGATAGTAAGCGTTGTTTGCGGGTAATAGTATGAGAATATGGCCAGTCCTGCCACAATTATTCCATATACGGTCCATGCCGCAGCCGTGCTCCGGTATTCGATGTCCTCTATGGCCACGCTTTTCGTCTCCCGCCAATAATTGTCCAGTTTGTATGTCAATGATGACTGGGGGGCACGTTTCACTTTGGCTGCGTAACGCAGTACCCATGTGATGAGCAATGCGTTCAGTATCACCCAGCAGAATATCCGGTATTCGAATCCGGAGAACAGGGGAAGGTCGGACAGGCCTTGGGCGATGCCGATGGTGAATGGGTTCAGGATGGCTCCCGCAAACCCCACGTGCGCGGCCACGTAAACGAGACATACTCCCGTCAGCGAGTCATATCCCATTTTGATGGCCAGCGGAATAATGATTACTACGAACGCCAGAGTTTCCTCGCTCATTCCAAAAATGGCTCCGAAACTGCTGAACAATAGCATGACGAGAGTCATTATGATGTTGTTTACCCCTATGCGGCGGATAATCTTTACTTTCTCCAGCCGTTGCGATGAACGCAGGAACGAGAATATGCCCACGTCTATGGCGCGGCTTTGGTTCATGATCCAAAACGCTCCTCCGATGATTAGGATGAAGGCAATGATTCCCGCTTGCTGCTCGAATCCGTTGAACAGGGCGGAAAATACTTGCCATGTTTGCGGGCTTTTTTCCACGTTATGGAATGAGTCGTTTATGATGACTGTGCGTTCAACCCCGTTCACGTTCACTGTTTGGCGGGCGTATTCGCCGCCAGGAATGAGCCACGTGAGGACGGCGCAGAAAAGAATGATTGTGAAAACAATTGTGTATGTGTGGGGTACTTTCTTTAGCATAAGTTCTCTTTTTGGTTTCGCCGCCAAATTTACAAATATTTGCGGAACGCTTTCCCTTTCTCTGTCGAAATTCTTATTTTTGCGGGCACAATTGTGATTCATTGAGTTATGATAAGTCAAGAGAAGCAGGACAAGGTGTTTCTGCGGGAATTTTTCCGCAAGACGGGGAAGGCTATCCATGAGTATGCTCTCATCGCTGATGGCGATCGGGTGCTTGTCGGCGTGTCAGGCGGTAAGGACTCGCTTGCCCTGCTTGATGTGCTGGCATCCCGGGCCAAGGACCCTAAGCAGCATTATTCCGTGCTGGCTGCCCATATAGACGTGGAGGATGTGGAGTACGAAGTGGATGCCGTCTATCTTCAACAGTTTTGCGACGACCTCGGAGTGCCTTTCATACACCGTACGATTCGGGTCGATTTAGAGCGCAATCCGAAAAAACCTGCTTGTTTTGTTTGTTCTTGGTATCGGCGCAAGATGCTTTTTGACATTGCCCGAGAGAATCAATGTGGCAAGCTTGCCCTCGGCCACCATCGCGACGATGCGGTTGAAAGTTTGCTTATGAGCATGATATTCAATGCAGCGATTAGCAGTATGCCTGCCCGCCTTCCTCTTTTTGGTGGAACGCTCACGTTGATACGGCCTCTCATTTATTTGTCGGAAGAAGACACGGCTCGCTACGCTGGCATTCGTGATTTCCGTCAGCAGCGTAAACGCTGCCCTCATGAACGCGCCACCAACCGCGCGGCTGTCGCCGCTCTCCTCCGCCAAGCCGAGGTTCTCGCTCCCAATGTTCGAGCCAATCTTTTTGCCGCCATGCGCAACATTCGCCAGGACTATCTCCCTTGACTCTTTTTCTTGTTCCTTCTCTGCCTGCCCTCTGCTTTTCCCGTTTCCGGCTTCTTTCGTTTGTTCTTCTGCTTTTCCTCCTGTTTTATGTCTTTTCCCTTTTGCTTGGGAACTGTTCCTCTTAATAATGATATAAGCCTTAGGACGATGTTAAGTATGCCTGTTTTCGTTGCTTGTCCGATTATTGTTCAAAATGAAAAAATATTTCCCGAAAAAGTTGGTGGTTTCAAAAAAGGCACGTACCTTTGTGTCCAAGGAGGTGAGGATTCCGTATAATAATGGAATTCTTATTAGATAAAGGCACTTATTGGAGGATAAGTGTCATTTATTTTTTTATTGTGCAAAAAGGAGACAAAAGACTGATGTTATGACAAAAAAGGTATCTTACGTTACAAAAGAAGGATTGAAGAAGTTGCAGGAAGAACTAGACCGGTTGCAAACGATAGAACGTCCGAAGATTTCCAAGGCGATTGGCGAGGCCATCGAGAAAGGGGATATTTCGGAGAACGCCGAGTATGACGCGGCGAAGGATGCTCAAGGATTGCTGGAGGCTAAAATAGCCCAGTTGCAGGACACGATTCTGAATTGCAGGGTGATAGACGAGTCGCAAATCGACACGTCGAAGGTGCAGATTCTGAACCGGGTGACGATTCGCAATACGAAGACGAACGCCACGATGACCTACACGCTGGTGTCGGAAACCGAGGCGGATTTCAAGGCCGGGAAGTTGTCCGTGACCACGCCCATCGCCAAGGCGTTGATGGGGCGTAAGTTGGGCGACAAGGTGGAAGTGCAAGTGCCGGCCGGGAAGGTGGAGTTCGAGATTATGGACATTTCGATTTGACGGGAATCCCGCGGTTAAAAAAGAAGGACAGTTATGGCGACGATATTCACGAAGATAGTGAGGGGCGAGATTCCCTCGTACAAGGTGGCCGAGGACGAGCGTTATTACGCTTTTCTGGACATCAATCCGCTGCAGAAGGGCCACACGCTGGTGGTACCGAAGCGGGAGGTGGATTATTTGTTCGACTTGGACGACGAGGAGTTGGCCGGGTTGATGGTGTTTGCGAAGCGAGTGGCTGCGGCCATCGGGCGGAGCGTTCCGTGCAAGCGGGTGGGCGTGGCCGTGTTGGGGTTGGAGGTGCCGCATGCCCACGTGCATCTGGTGCCGCTGACGGAGGAGGGCGACATGAATTTCGCCAATGCGAAAAAGTCGTTCTCCGACGAGGAGATGCGTGCGTGCGCAGAATTGATACATAGTAATTTATGATTTTCTTTCTACATATTTCATTATAATTAAGCAAGGGTGCCGCCCGTTTTATACGGGCGGCGCTTTTTGATGTTCGGTTATGGAAAAGAAAAAGTTGTACAACGCTTACGAGAGGCACGAGGGGTATTACTGCTTCGGGTGTGCCTCGGGGAATAAGGAAGGGTTGCGTTGCGAGTTTTATGAGGAGGGAGAGTATGTGACGTGCCACTGGCAGCCTCGGCGGGAGTTTCAGGGTTTTTTCAACGTGTTGCACGGAGGGATTCAGGCGACGCTGATGGACGAGATTGCCTGCTGGACGGTGTTCGCCAAGGAGCGGACGGCGGGAGTGACGGTGGACATGCGGGTGAAGTACCGCTCGTCGGTGCGCACGGACCGGGGTGAGCTGTTCTTGCGCTCGCGGGTGGTGGAGCGGAACAATCGGTTGGTGACGATGCGCGTGGAGCTGTTCAATGCCGACGGCACGCTGGGCAGCGAGGCGGATGTCATTTACCGTGTGTTTCCTCCCGAGGTGGCCGCCGAGCGTCTCGGCTGGACGGGCGTAGACGCTTTCCATCGCCCTGTGGAGGAATGACTGACTGTGGAGGAATGTCTTCCTGGTCGGTTGAGATTGGCGTTATGGGCGTTTGAGGCGGAAGGAGATGGTGAGGGGAAAATAGTTTTTTGCGAGAGTTTGAACGAGAGTATCAGTAAAAGAAAAAAAGTGACATGACACAGGATAATGTAGTTTGGGATTGGAACGGGACGTTGTTGGATGACGTGAGAGTGAGCGTGGGGGCTTTGAATAGGATGTTGGCGAGGCGGGGATTGCCGGAGGTGACGTTGGAAGAGTACAGGGCGAGGTTCGGATTTCCGGTGAGGCCTTATTATGAGTACCTCGGATTTGATTTCAGCCGGGACGACTGGGATGGGGTGTCGAGGGAGTACGTGGAGGATTATGACGCATTGGCGGGGGAGGTGCGGTTGACGGAGGGGGTAGTGGAGGTGTTGGAGACGTTGCGGAAGAAGGGGAAACGGTTGTACGTGTTGTCGGCGTTGCAGGAGGACTTGTTGCTTGGGATGTTGGAACGGTTCGGCATACGGGAGTGTTTCGACGGCGTGTGCGGGGCGTTGGACATCTACGCCGACGGGAAAGTGGGGCGGGGACGGGAGATGGTGGAGCGGCATGCGATGGATGCGGGCAAGACGTTGATGGTGGGCGACACGCTGCACGATGCGGAGGTGGCGGAGGCGCTGGGGTTCGGAGTCTGCCTTTATTCGGGTGGCCACAATAGCCGGGAGCGTTTGCGGACGAAGGGAATAGTAATCGACAGGATGACTGATTTGCTCTCGCTTGCCTGACAAGGACGGGAGGATGAAGAAAAAGCCCGACATCGTGTCGGGCTTTTTCTTCTGATGACGACAAGGAGGTGTGACTCACAGACGGTATTGGTAGAGTTGCGCCAGAGTGTCGTGGTAAGCCTTTTCGACATCAAGGTAGCTTTGCCAGCTGTCGTAGATGGTGGACAGTTCCGTGAAGTAGTCAATGACGGAGATTTGTCCGGCATCAAGGGCCTTGTTCAGCAGTTGAATGTTGCGCTGCTGTTTTAATGCTTTGGCGTACTCGTCGAGAGACAGCTTCAGATGCTCGGCTTGCTGGTAAAGTTGCTTGAGGCTGGTGCGCAGGTTGAGGCGGTTCTCTTCGAGGGAAACGGAGGCGAAGTCGGCTTGGGCTTTCGCTTTTTTCACGGTGTTTTTGTTCTCGAAGAGAGGAACCGACACGCCGACGACGAATCCGTTGGAGGCGGTGCCTTCGGAGGAGCCTTCGCGCTTGTAGCCGATATCGAATTTCGGAAGGGAGAGCGAGCGGTTCACTCTCACCTCTTGTTCGGCGATTTGTTGCTCGCCGGTGAGATTTTTCATGCCGGGGTCGGCGGCCATGTAATCGGTGAACAGTTGATCAAAAGGAGGGAGCGGCTCGACGGGGGAAAAAGTCGAGTCGGGGAATTCCACGGATAGCCCGCCGTTAAGATTGCGGAGTTGCTCTTCGGCGGCTTCAAGGGCGGAGAGATTCAAGCGGGTTTGGTTTTCCGCGTTCAAGTGCTCGAGGTGCACCTTGTTTATCTCCAGTTGGTTGGCGTCGCCAGTCTGCAACCGTCTGTCGTAGACGGCGCACATGCGGCGGGCGTTCTCCACACGCTCGTCGAGGAGCGCTTTTTGCTTGCGGAGATAGATGATTTCAATGCATTGCTGTTTGGCGGAGAGCAGCAGTTGCTGGCGGAAAGCGGCGTATTGATAACTGTATGCGGTGGCTTTCAGGTCGGCAAGTTTGTTTCTGCGGGCGTAAGCCGTCGGGAAGTCGATGGACTGGGCGACGGTTAGCGAGTAGTCGGAACCGGGATCTTTGCCCTCCGCCCATGTTTTCTCCAATTCCACGGAGGGATTGGAAAGATAGTTGCCCGTGCGGGCCTCCAGTTGTTGGGTCTCCGTCAATTTGCGGTTGGCGGAGAGAGATTTGTTGTTTTCCTCGACGCTTTTCAGCACCTTGTCGATATGTCCCTGGGCGCGGACGCCGAGGGACAAGGGAAACAACAAAATGGACAGGTATAAGGTATATTTGTTCATAATTTATGCGTTTAGTCAGATTTCTAATCGTTCAACTTCTTTTTGTTTGTGGTTCAAAAGCAAGTACATGATGGGCACCACGAATCCGTTCAGCAGGGTGGAACTTAAGAGTCCGCCGAGGATGACCTTGGCCATCGGGCTTTGGATTTCGTTGCCGGGCAGGTCGCCGTTGACGGCAAGCGGAATCAGAGCCAAGGCGGAGGAGAGCGCGGTCATCAGGATGGGGTTCAGTCGGTCGAGCGAGCCGCGGATAATGCTGTCGTGGAGCGACAGGCCCTCGGAGCGCAATTGGTTGTAGTGGGCCACGAGCAGGATGCCGTTGCGCGTGGCTATCCCGAAGAGGGAGATGAACCCGATGATGGCCGGGATGCTGATGATGCCTGATGTCAGCCAAATGCTCACCACGCCGCCGATGATGGCAAGAGGCAGGTTGATCATGATAATTCCGGAAAGCGGCATGCTATGGAACTCGTTGAAAAGCAACAGAAAGATGATGAGCAGGGAAATCAGCGACGTGAGGAAGAGGGTGCGGGAGGCGGATTGCTCGCTCTCGAACTGGCCGCCGTATTCCACGTGATAACCCTCGGGAAGAGTGATTTTCTCGTTCACTGCTTTTTGAATGTCCTTCACCACGCCGTTCAGGTCTCGGTTGGCCACGTTGGCGGAGATGACGATTTTCCGCTGCACGTTCTCTCGGTTGATGGTGTTCGGGCCGACGCTGGGAGTGATTTCCGCCACGTAGTGGAGAGGAATCTTGGTGCCGTTGGCGTCGATAATCAGCTCGCTGATGGCCTCCATGTCCTTCCGGTCCTCGTCGTCCATCTTGACGGTGAGGTCGAAGACGCGGTCTTCCTCGTAGACATTGGAGACGGTTTGTCCGGCCAGGGCGACGTTCACGAATTCGGAAAACTCGGGCAGGGAGATTCCGAACTTGGCCAACATGTCGCGCTTGGGCGTGATGTGCAGTTGGGGCCGCTCCACTTGTTGCTCAAGGGTGAGGTCTGCGACTCCTTCGATGTCTTGTATGGCGTTCTTTATCTCGCTGCCGACGGCATACAGCGTGTTGAGGTTGGCTCCGAAGAGCTTGATGGCGATGTTGGCCTGCGTCCCGGACAGCATGGCGTCGATGCGGTGGGAGATGGGCTGGCCGATTTCCACGTTGATGCCCTTGATGGCGCCCAGGCGGGTCCGCACGTCGGCGAAGAACTCCTCGCGGGAGCGGTCGGTCAATTCGAAGGGAGCCTCGATTTCGGAGCCTTCCACGCCGCGGGAATGCTCGTCCAATTCAGCGCGTCCTGTCTTGCGGGCCACGGTCTTGATTTCGGGAATCTCCATCAGGATTTCTTCCACCATAAGGCCCAGTTTGTCGGATTCTTCCAGGGAAATGCCCGGCATGGCGCTGACATTGATGGTGAGGGAGCCTTCGTTGAACGGCGGAAGGAAACTGCGGCCCAGGCCGGACATGATGACGAGGGCCGCTGCCAACAACGCTCCCGTGATGCCGAGGACCGCTTTTTTATGGCGCAGCGTCCATTCCAATGCGTGGCCGTACACCTTTTTCAAGTGGCGGGAGACGAAAGACTCCTTCTCGATTTGCTTCAAGGCCCGGGGGGTGGTGAGCAAATAGCTGCACGCCACGGGTGTAAGTGTCAACGCCACAATGGTGGAAGCAAAGAGGGCGACAATGAAGGCGATACCCAGCGGAATCAGCATGCGTCCTTCCATGCCCGAAAGGAAAAACAGGGGAAGGAAGCAGGCCACGATGATTAACGTGGAATTGAGGATGGGCATGCGCACTTCCCGTGAGGCTTCGAATACCACCTTGAGAGTGGACATTTGCTCGGCGGGCGGCTTGAGACGGTTTTCCCGCAACCGCTTGTAGACGTTCTCCACGTCGACAATGGCGTCGTCGACGAGGGAGCCTATGGCGATGGCCAAGCCGCCGAGACTCATCGTGTTGATGGTGAGGCCCAGCCCGTGGAGCGTGAGGATGGCCACCAGCATGGAGAGCGGCAGGGCGATAAGGGAGATGACCGTGGTCCGCACGTTCATCAAAAAGAAAAATAGAACGATGACCACGAAGATGGCGCCTTCGACAAGGGCCCGCTGGATGTTGGAAATGGAGCTTTCAATGAAGCGGGCCTGACGGAAAATGTCCGACGAGATGTGCACGTCGGGAGGGAGTGTCTTTTGCAGGTCGGAGATGGCGGCGTCGAGTTTCTCGGTAAGCTCCAGCGTGTTGGTGTTCGGCTGCTTGGTGACGGTGACCAGCACGGCGGGCTTGCCTTTCTCGGAGGCGAGGCCCAGTTTGGGAGCCTTGGAGCCGATTTGCACTGTGGCAACGTCAGAGATGAGGATGGGGGTGTTGTTGACAATCTTGACCACGCCTTTCCCCAGCTCCTCGAGGTTGTTGGTGGCGAGCACGCCTTGGATGATATACTCATTTCCGTATTCGTACAAGATGCCTCCGGTGGAGTTTTGGTTCATGCCCTCCACGGCGGTGAGCACCTCGTTCATCGACACGTCGTAGTATTTCATGCGGGCGGGGTCCAGCAGGATTTGATATTCCTTGATGTCGCCACCCAGGACGGTTACTTGCGCCACGCCTCCCGTGGAAAGAAGGCGCGTGCGTATGGGCCAGTCGGCCAATGTGCGCAGGTCTTGCAGGGAGGTGCTGTCGGCGGTCAGGCCGAAAATCATCATTTCCCCGAGGATGGAGGACTGCGGGCCCAGTGTGGGCTTGCCCACGTTCTCGGGAAGGGCGTCGCCGATTTCGGCCAGCTTTTCGGACACGATTTGACGGTCCGTGTAAATGTTGGTGCCCCACTCGAATTGGATGGAGACCACGGAAAAGCCCGTGGTGGACGAGGACCGGACGCTCCGCACGTCGGTCGCCCCGTTCACGGCGGTCTCAATGGGGAATGTCACCATGCGCTCCACTTCTTCGGGAGCCATGCCGGGGGCCTCGGTCATTACGACAACCGTGGGCGCGGTCAAGTCGGGAAACACGTCGACTTCCATCTTGTAGGCCGTGTACGTCCCCCAAAGAAGCAGCACCACGGAGGCCAGTATGATGACAAGCCGGTTATGTAATGAATATTGTATAATCTTGTTCAGCATAATCGTAATTTTAAAGTGTTAGTCTTGTCTCTGATGATTCGACAAGGATGTGGTTAGTGGGAATGACTGTGGCCGGGGATGGCTCCGCTGGCGGAGGCCATTTTCACCTGGTAAGCTCCTTGTGTGACGATGCGGTCGCCGAAACGCAGGCCTTTGAGCACTTGCACTTCCTTGCCGTTGTTGGCCCCGAGAGTGACTTCCTGCTTGCGGTAGCCTTCCTCGTCCACTTGGACGTACACATAGAATGTGCCCAGTTCGTTCGTCAGAGCGGAGATAGGTATTGCCAATGCGTTCTCCATGGGTTTGGAAATCAGATAGATTTCCACAAGCGAGCCGGGGATAATGTCGCCTTTGTTGTCAAACTCGAAGGAAACGGGGACGTAAAAGGTGTCTTCTCCGGAGGTCCTGCCATGGGAGATTAACTTCCCGTTCAACTCCGAAAGAGAATAAACTTTGTTGTCGTAAGGCGTTTTGAAGTTGGCCGTGCGGATATGGCTCAGCGCGTTGTAATATTTCTCGGAAACCTCGGCCCGTAACACTAACCGGGAGTTTTGAGAAATGGCTGCCAGCGGTTGGCCTGTCGTCACGTATTCGCCCTCCCGCACCTCGATATTTTTCACGTGGCCGCGGATGGGAGCTGTGACCCCGATGCCTTTCGCTGTGCGGTTGCTGGAAACGGCGTCGTAGGCGGTCTTGGCGTTGTTGTATTCAAGGCGGGCCGCTTCAAACTCCTTTTGGGATATGATTTTGTCTTTGATGAGCGACTCCGCGCGCTCATAGTTCGCCTTGGCGGTCTCGTAACTCGTCTTCACCTTGGTGTAATAGTCGCCCTCTCCGATGTGGCTGGAGGCTATGTAAAAAAGGATTTGATTCTTTTCGACCTCCACCCCTTCCGTCAAGCGGCCGGAAGCGAAGGAGACAATGCCGTTGCTTGTGGCCACCGCCATGGCCTCGTCGCCGGGGGCGGGGAGAATCTGTCCGGTTGCTTTGATGACCTGGTTGAAAGTGGAGGGTTTTACTTCTTCCACTTTGAATGTGGTTCTGGCGGCTTGTTCCTTGGTGAATATGATTTCGTCGCTATGTTTGTCTTGTTCTGGCGCCTCGTGCGCGTGGGCGGCATGTTCTTCCGGAGTCTCGTGCGCGTGTTCGGCGTGTTGCTCCGGAGTTTCGTGTGAATGGTCGTGAGCGTCGTGGGACGCGTTGTTTTTGCATCCCATGAGGGATATGGCTAAAGCGGTAATGGCAAAAATAATTGTTTTCATAGTTTTGATAATAACGTTGTTTTGTGTTACAAAAATGCGTTTCTGTTCCTGCAACCGGGTTGCAAAGGAATCATAGGATAAAAGAACAATTGTTGCTTAAGCCGTTACCTTTGGCGGGGCTCGTCCGATGAGCGTGGTGTGCCACTCCGAAGAGTGAAGGCGTTCTCGGTAAGACTGGGGACACGCTTCGGTGGTGGTCCCCGTGAGTATTAACGCCTCGAGAGCCCATTGTGCGGTGATTGAAAGAAACGGAATGAAATCCGGTGTGGCAAGCGTGTGAGCGTCTTGCCTCGAGAGGGAATTGCGGGTGATGTCCACTTGTTGCAGGGCTTGAATCGTGCATGGCATTTCTGTCGAAGTGGGAATGTCGTGCTCGTGCCGGCAACTGTTTTCGGTCTCGTTGTTTGCGCAATGAGTGATAGTGAAGCATACAGACTCCTTGTGATGATGGTGGGGTATGGAAAACGATAACACCATAATGATGCCTGCCAATAAAATGGGGAATGATGCTATTGTCCTTCTTCTCATTGTGCTATGATTTTGTGTGGGCAAATATAGCTTTGTGCGTCACATTTGCCAACACTTCTTTGCGATTTAATAGAATATTAACGTTTTAGTGCTCTTGTGTCTCATACCCCCGCAGCATGAGTTCCGCGGAGGCAGGGTTTGTGGCCAAGGGAACGTTGTGCACGTCGCACACGCGCATGAGCATTTGCACGTCCGGCTCGTGGGGGTGCTTGTCGAGCGGGTCGCGGAAGAAGAACACCATCTGAATCTTGTGCTCTGCCACGAGGGCGGCAATCTGGGCGTCGCCGCCGAGAGGGCCGGACAACAGACGTTCCACTTTCAAACCGGCGTCTTGGGCGTGTTTGCCGGTGGTGCCGGTGGCGATGATTTCAATGTTTTTCGAGTGCAGGAATTGGTAATGCCTGTTCAGGAAGGCCACCATCTCCGCCTTTTTCCCGTCATGGGCGATAACTGCGAGTCTCATGCGTTTTTGTCTTTATTGTTTTTTCCGTTCTTTGTGATGGCGCAAAGGTACAAAAAATATAAACATTTTTCCTTCCGAATCAATCACCTTCAACCCGCACTTCTTTCTTTTGTCGCCAACCAAGACTGTCTCCGGCTTCTTCCTGCCCCCTGCGGGAGCAACTTGGGGGGAAGTGGCTGCTATCCGGCGGGTAGGAAGGGGGTAGCTTGGGTGTAGCGGGGAGACAGAGTGTAGTTTCAAATTTATCTCAGACATGAATTCTATTTGTAAACAAATAGCAAACAAATAGGAAACAAATAGCAGACAAATAGCAGAACCCTTGCTACACCCTCTCTGCACACCCGCTACCCCCGACTTTCTCCCGTTTTGCCAGTCCCCTTCTCTTGCCCGCTGTCTCTTTTTTCTTAGAGTCGGCGAATTTGTCATAGAAGCAGAATGTCTCATTCAAGAAAATTGGAATTGCCATTTGATTTATGTCCTGTGAGGTTCTTCTCTTTCTTGGGCTTGATACCTTGAAGGGGGAAGAGAGGAATTAGGAAAGGGGGCGGGGAGTGGAGGGAATGACGTGGTATTGGCATTGGCCGTTTTCGAATGTTTTGCGGACGAGGACAGGAATGATGGCGGCTTGGTGACGGGTGTGGCCTTGGGCGGAATAGGTCAGTGTGATTAGGAGGCAGATGCCCCGGTCGGTGCCCGGCCTTGACTGGTTGGATATGAAATTGCCAAGGGAGTAGGCTGTGATTCCGGTGGTGTCTCCGTCGTGGGTGACGTATTCCACGGGCTGGACGACGTGGGGGTGCGAGCCGATGACAAGGGAGACTCCGTGGACGTGCAGCCAGCGGGCGAGGTGGCGTTGGGTGTTGTTGGGCGTGGTGTGGTATTCGTCGCCCCAGTGTAGGAAGGCGGCGATGTGGGTGGCGGAGTCCCGTCGGGCTTGGGCGATGTCTCGCAGCATGCGGTTGGTGTCGAGCGAGGGGATGACGAATTCTTTGGGAACGGGCAGGCCGTTCGTGCCGTAGGTGTAGTTGAGCAGGGCGATTTTGAAGTCGCCTTTGCGGAGGTAGAGCGGGCGGGAAAGGGTGTCCCGGAAGATGCCCGTGTGGGGGATGCGGAGAGAGTCGAGATAGTGGAGTGTTTGACATATTCCTTTCTCGCCTTGGTCGCAGCAATGGTTGTTGGCGAGAAGAAGGGCGGACATGCCGGCCCTCCGCAGGTCGCGGGCTATTTGCCAAGGGGAGCGGAAGCGGGGGTAGCCGCTGAAGTCGTCGTAGCCGAGGGTGGTCTCCAAGTTGGCGACGGTGAAATCGGCTCCGACCCAAAAAGGGGCTATGTGTTGAAAGCAAGGGAGAAAATGGTAGTCGCCGCTTTCGGGGTCGAGCGCGCTTTGAATTTGCGGGGCGTGGAGCATGATGTCGCCGCAGAAAAGCAGAGTGACGGAAGAGTCGGGCTTTGGAATTGCCAGGGGAGGGGTGACAGCTGTGGGCGGGGGTGTCTGTTTGCACGAGTGGATGCAAAGAAGAAAGATGGAGAGCAGGAAAAGGAAGAGGGATGTTATTGGTTTCATGGCAGGGAAGGAATAAAAAAACGCTTCTTCTGAAGCGTTTTTTCTTTTATTTCGTCAAGTCGAATTCAAACTCTTCTTCGGCGGGCGGAATGCATTGGCCTCCTGAGCAAGCCATGTATTCAACGTAGCCGACGATTTTGCCAGAGTCTCCTTTCACTTTCACGCGTTGAACGAAGGTCACTGTGTTTTCAAAGTATTTCAGTTCCATGTTGAACGCTTCGCTTTGTTCGGTCAAGGCTTCCGTGGTGGCCTTGAACTCGCCGTCCAGTTCCACGTTGCTGGATTCTTCGTCGTCCACGTTGAAAGTCGTGGGAAGAGGTCCGCCTTCCGGCAATTTGGTGTCATACAAGTGCCATCCTTTGTCGATGGTGGCTTTGCAAACCACGTCGTATACGCCTTCGCTTACTTTTTTCAGCGTGATTTCCCATTTCACCGGTTTCATGATCTGTGCGACAGCGGCTCCCACCATTACGGTCAAGACGGCTGCCAATACAAAAAACTTTTTCATAAACTGTTCAATTTAAATTCTACTTATGTTCTTTTGTGTTTTTGCGGATGCAAAGTAGGCAATTTATTGTAAACCTACCGCATCCGCATTGTTAAACTTTTTATAATGTTTTCTTGACGGCGACTTCCTCGTAGGCTTCCACGACGTCGCCGACCCTGATATCATTGTAGTTGGCTATGTTCAAGCCGCATTCGAATCCTTTGGACACTTCTTTCACGTCGTCCTTGAATCGTTTCAAAGAACCCAGTTCTCCCGTGTAAATCACAATGCCGTCCCGGATGACGCGGACTTTCGACGAGCGGGTGATTTTGCCTTCGCGGACCATGCATCCGGCGATAGTCCCCACTTTGGAAATCTTGAATGTCTCAAGGACCTCCACCGTGGCGGTGATTTCTTCCTTCATGTCCGGAGAAAGCATGCCTTCCATGGCCGCTTTGATTTCTTCGATGGCGGTGTAAATGATGGAGTACAACCGAATGTCCACTTGTTCCCGTTCGGCCAGTTTGCGGGCACCCATGGACGGGCGCACTTGGAATCCCACGATGATGGCGTTGGAGGCCGCGGCCAAGATGACATCGCTTTCGGATATTTGTCCCACGGCCTTGTGGATGACGTTTACCTGGATTTCCGGGGTCGACAGTTTGAGCAGGGAGTCGGACAATGCCTCGATTGAGCCGTCCACGTCGCCCTTCACGATGATGTTCAGTTCTTGGAAGTTGCCGATGGCAATGCGTCTTCCAATTTCATCCAGCGTGATGTGTTTCTGGGTCCGGAGGCCTTGTTCTCGTTGCAACTGCTCGCGTTTGTTGGCCAACATGCGGGCGTCTTTTTCGTTGTTCATGACGTTGAATTTGTCTCCGGCCTGGGGGGCTCCGTTCAATCCGAGTATCAGGGCGGGGGTCGACGGGGTGGCTTCTTGCATTTTTTGGCCGCGTTCGTTGAACATGGCTTTCACATGGCCGAAGTATTGTCCGGCGAGCACGACGTCTCCCACGCGCAGTGTCCCGTTTTGCACGAGGACGGTGGCCACATATCCCCGGCCCTTGTCCAATGACGACTCAATGATTGAGCCGACGGCCTTTTTGCGAGGATTGGCTTTCAGTTCCAGGATTTCCGCTTCCAGCAGCACTTTCTCCAACAATTCTTCCACGTGCAATCCTTTCTTGGCGGAAATCTCCTGGCATTGGTATTTGCCGCCCCATTCTTCTACGAGATAATTCATGTTCGCCAGTTCTTCGCGAATCTTGTCGGGATTGGCGCCCGGCTTGTCGATTTTGTTGATGGCGAACACGATGGGCACTCCCGCCGCGCTGGCGTGATTGATGGCCTCCACGGTTTGGGGCATCACGTTGTCGTCGGCGGCGATGATGATGATGGCGATGTCGGTGACTTGAGCTCCGCGGGCGCGCATGGCGGTGAAGGCCTCGTGTCCCGGGGTGTCGAGGAAGGTCACGGTGCGTCCGTCGCTTAGTTGCACGCTGTACGCGCCGATGTGCTGGGTGATGCCGCCTGCTTCACCGGCGATGACATTGGCTTTGCGGATATAGTCCAGCAGCGAGGTTTTGCCGTGGTCCACGTGTCCCATCACCGTCACGATTGGCGGGCGGGTCTCCAGATGGTCTGGCGATTCGTCCTCGTCCTCCTCGATGGCTTCCTGTATGTCCACGCTTACGAATTCCACGTTGTAACCGAATTCGTCAGCCACGATGTTGATGGTTTCCGCGTCCAGCCTTTGGTTGATGGAAACGAACAGGCCCAGCGACATGCACGCGGAGATGATCTCGGTCGGGGAAATGTTCATCATTGTGGCCAATTCGCTTACTGTGACGAATTCAGTCAGTTTCAGCACTTTCTGTTGTAGCTCGGCTTCCTCCAGTTCCGCCTGCATTTTTTGGTGCACGGCCTCCCGTTTGTCTTTCCTGTGCTTGGACGTTTTTGTCTTCCCTTTGGGACTCAGTCGGGCGAACGTGTCTTTGATTTGTTTTTGCACGTCCTCTTCGGAAATCTCCGCTTTGGAAGCTTTTTTCTTTTTCAGCTTTTTCAGTTTTTTCCTATTTTCCTCGTTTCTGAAGTCTTTGGAAGACATGTCCACGCTGATTTTCTCGTCTTTCTTTTGGATGCGTTTCCTTTTCCTCTTGTTGTTGGAGTCCTCGTTGTCGTTGTCTTCGTCCTCGTCCAAGATGGGGATGTTTCTTTTCTCCTCCGCCGGTTTGACCGGAGGGGGTGTTTTCTTGCGCAGTTCCCGTTTGTCGCGTTCCCGTTCTTGTTTGCTCTTTTTGGGAGGGCGGGTGCGTTGGTTGATGGCGTCCAGGTCAATGGTCCCCACCACCTTTACTTCCTTGATTGTCGGTGTCGGCAATTTGAATGGAGTGTCCGTAGCCGGAGCCGGTGGCGTGGCAGGTTTCTCGGGTTTTTCTTGAGGAACCGCCTTGACTGTCGGCTTGGGCGTTGGCTTCGGTTGTTCCGGTTTCACTTCCTTTTTGGGCTGTGGCGCCGGAGCCGGTTTGGGTTGTGGAGCCGGTTTGGGCTCTTCCTTTTTCTCCTTTTTTTCCTCTATTTTCGGCTTGTTCAGATTGTCCAGGTCGATACGGTCCACGACTTTTATCTTGTTTTCCAATTTGATTTCGTCTTTTACGGAGATAAAGTCTGGTTCCTTTTTTTCTTCCGGAGCGCTGTTTATGTTGTCGATGGTCACTGTTTCCTTTTTCTGGCGGCTGGTCTTCAGGTCGACTCGTTTTGCCTCTTTTTTTGCCTCGCTGTCTTTGGAATATTCTTTTGCCACCAAATTGTATTGTTCGTCACTCAATTTGGCGTTCGGGTCGTTCGAAATCTTAATTCCTTTGTCTTGCAGGAATTCCACTATCGTGGAAAGTCCCACGTTAAATTCTCTCGCAACTTTACTTAACCTAACTGTCATATTAAGATTTTATTTTACAAGCATTAAACGCGCGGAGGATTGATTATTCAAATTCTGCTTTTAAGATTTTGAGCACGTCTCTGATGGTTTCAATCTCAAGGTCCGTTCTGCTTTCTAGTTCTGATTCACTTAACTCCAACACGCTCTTGGCTGTGTCGCAGCCCACGCGTTTCAATTCATTGATAATCCACGGTTCGATTTCGTCCGCGAATTCGTCCAGATTCACGTCTTCCTCTTCGCTTTCCTCAACTTCGCGGTAAACATCTATCTCATAGCCGGTCAGCTGGCTGGCCAGTTTGATGTTCAGGCCGCCTTTGCCGATGGCCAGTGACACTTCTTCCGGGTTCAGATACACGTTTGCTTTCTTGTTTTCCTCGTCGAGGTCGATTTTGTTGATTTTAGCGGGGTTCAAGGCGCGGGTGATGTACAACTGGGTGTTCGTCGTGTAATTGATGACGTCGATGTTCTCGTTTCTCAGTTCCCGCACGATGCCGTGGATGCGCGAGCCCTTCATGCCCACGCAGGCGCCCACGGGGTCGATGCGGTCGTCGTAGGATTCCACGGCCACCTTGGCGCGCTCGCCCGGCACGCGCACCACGTTTTTAATCGTGATGAGGCCGTCGAAGATTTCCGGCACTTCGTTCTCGAACAGTCTTTCAAGGAATACCGGCGACGTGCGCGAGAGTATGATGTAGGGCGACGCGTTGCGCATTTCCACGCGGATTACCACGGCCCGGATGGAGTCGCCTTTTTTGAAGAAGTCGCTAGGGATTTGTTCTTGTTTCGGCAGGAGAAGTTCGTTGCCCTCGTCGTCCAGAATCAGAATTTCCTTTTTCCAGATTTGATAGACTTCCCCAATGACGATTTGTCCTATTTTTTCTTTGTATTTCGTGTAAATGTGGTCTTTTTCCAATTCCAGGATACGGGCGGAAAGGTTTTGGCGCAATGCCAGCACGGCCCGGCGACCGAATTCTTTGAATTTGACCTCGTCTGTCACTTCCTCGCCCACTTCGTAGTCATTGTCAATCTTTTTGGCTTCCGACAAGGATATTTGGGTGTTCGGGTTCTCAAGTTCCTCGTCGGCGACCACCGTGCGGTTTCTCCATATTTCAAGGTCGCCTTTGTCGATGTTGATAATGATGTCGAAGTTCTCGTCTGTCCCGTATTTCTTGGCCAGCATGGCTCTGAACACGTCTTCCAATACTCGCATTAAAGTTGCCCGGTCAATATTTTTTAGTTCCTTGAACTCTGCGAATGAATCGATCAAATTTATATTTTCCATCTTTGTCCTGTTGTTTAGAATGTCACTATGTCTTTAACCTCCTTTATCTCTGAAAATTGAATGTCCTTTTCCGTTTTCACCGTCGTTTTTCTCCTTTTTCCTTCGGCGGCCACTTTTTCCTCCACCTCTACGGTGATGCCGTTTTCCGTGTGGGCTTTCAACGTTCCTTCCAGTTTCTGCCCGTTGGCCAGTTTCACTTCCACGGTGTTGCCGATGTTTTTTTCATACTGTTGGGGCACTTTGAAAGGGTATCCGATTCCCGCGCTGCACACCGTCAGGGCGAAGTCTTCCGTCTCCCTGTCGAGCCGTTCTTCCAATTTCCGGCTCACCTCCCGGCAAGTGTCCACGTTCACGCCTTTGGGAGCGTCGATTTCCACCTCGATGGAATTGTCGGCGGCGACGCTTAAGTCCACCAAAAACAAATCTGTTCCTTGCAGGATGGTGTCCATGATTTCTTTGATTTCTGCTACGCTTTTCATTCTTCCGCTGTTTTACATGATAACACGAGAGGGGGCTATGCCGCCCCCTCTTGGTTGATAACCGGTTGCAAATTTATAACATAATCCGTTAATTTCAAAACGATTCTCCTGCAAATTCATAATTTTCTTCATTTTTTTCTTCCATTCCCCTCCCTCCGCCTAAAATCGTATAGATTCAAGATAGAAGTGCAATTTCCTCCCTTCGTCCTTGCAGCGTAGCGGAAAGGGCGAAGGGAGGAAACCG
>CALUHX010000012.1 GCA_944320555.1 uncultured Butyricimonas sp.
GTCGCTTTCATTCCATTAGAAAAGCTGCACCAGCGGACTTAACAGATTTTAGTACATTTATCACCACACAGAGAAAATTTAATCGTATGCAAATCCGTCTTCCGTCTGTCTTCAACGTCCTCCCCATCCAAATGAAACGTATAGTCATGTGGCCATTTCGTCTCCCAAAACAAATTAACCGTGCGGTAGCGGGAAAAATTCTTCGCCATAAACGAACGGAAATCGCTCGCCAAGGAGTCCGTTATCGCCTATGAACGGCATGGCATGACGCTCGCCAAACAGACCATACCTTTGAAAACAACGTCTTTAGCATAAGCCCCCCCTTAAAACGCTTCCGCAAACTGAAACACAAACCCTCCGGTGTCTTTCCCGAACCCGTAATCAATACGGATATTCACATTGTGCTTGAATTCTATGCGCAATCCCAGACCATAATTGGGCAGGAAATGCCGCCCCCGCAACTCTTTCAAGGAAGGGAAGACCGCCCCTCCGCCGATCCATGCCGCACAACCAACCCTGCTATGAAGATGCTGGCGCAACTCCACCTGTGCGACCATCTGGTTGCGGTCCAAGTAGCGACCCGCGTAATAGCTCCGCATCCTGCTGCCGCCGCTTCCCAATTCCTCCCGCAGCCCCCACGGCGCCTCGCCACAGAAAAATTGCCCGTAGACATCCGTCGCCAGAACGCCTCCCCGCCATAGCCGCAGGAAAGCGTCGAACACCACGGTGGTGCTGAAAATCACCTCGTCGCAGGAGCCCATAAAAGCGGAATAGAAGACTTCCCGTGCCATGATATAAATTCCCCGTCGGGGATTAGGCATGAAATCTCTTGTATCGTATTGCACGGAAATCCCTATCCCGCCAAAGAAATAAGACTTCTTCTGCCCCTCCAGATAAGCCTCGTCGGCAATCTCCGACAACCCGGTGTAATTCAAATTGAAAGCGACTCCGACATGAATGTCTCGGGTCAATTTGTAAATGTAGTCCGCCTCCCATTTCACCTGCCGCTTCGTGTATTCCGACATGGGATTCCTTGCGCAGGCGTCAAACGAGACACCCCAAAAATCCAACGTCTTGTGGAAAAGCTGCAAGCGGTAGGACAAGCGGGATTTGTTGCCCCTGAAATTATTGTTCCCCTTGGCCGTGAGCGTGTAGACTCCGCGGATCGAAGCGCTTCCGGACAGGGAGAAGTCGGAGGGCTGCATCGTCGAGTCCCGGCGGTCCAAACGGTAGAGGGCAGTGGCCGCACCTCCGATACCGAAACTTCCTTCCCTCGTGTAGCAGGGCGCGACCACGAAACTCATGTCCAACTTTTTCTCAAACGTCCTGTCCACATTTCCGTGTATCAGACTATTCCAATACTTCCTCCAGCCTGTCCTCTCCAACGAGTCCGCCTGGGAACGGGCGGACGGCACATTGGCCAAAAAGCAAAAAGCGGCAACGATATACTTCATTTTTACCTCCATGACATTCATTTCCCCCACCGATAAGCGATTCCGAAAGAGAACGACTGGGGACGCAATTCCGCCACGCCACTGTTGGCGTCGGCCACGTCCGTCATGCTCACCTTGTACGCCGCGTTCAACTGCAAACCCGAGGCAAACTCATAACCTAACTTGAAAGCGAATCCCGTGTCGGAGTCCTTCATGGCGGGCACCCCTGCGCCCTTGCCTGTCTTGTAAAGGTTCTCTTTCCGTCCGCCCTCCTTGAAAAAGGCCTCAAAACCGAAATTCGTGTAAGGTCCGACACCTATATATAAATACCCGGATTTACGGAACTCCCAATGGCACATCCCGTAAATCGGAATCTCGACCCCCAGGTAACGGTAGTGTCCCCCGACATCCCCGCGTTAAAGGAAGTGTTGTATGAGGCCGCCTCGAAAAACGCACGAACAACAACTTTGCCGCGCCCGTATGAAAAAGAGGAAAAGATTTTTATCTTTTCCTCTTTTGACGGTTTATCAAGTGCCCAAGACAAGACTCGAACTTGCACAGCCGAACGGCCACTACCACCTCAAAGTAGCGTGTATACCAATTTCACCACTTGGGCATTTTTAGTGGTGCAAATATAGACATTATTTTTTATTTTCACCACTCTTTCGTCAAAAATTATTCGTCCCCTATTTTTTCCCACACGCTACGTGCCTGGCAATGCGTTTTGTCGTGCTGTCCGTTTTGCAGCCTGTGATAAATAACAATCTCTCCGCCAGCTTTCTCCGCATGACTTTCCGCATAAATCGTCGTGTCGGGCAAAATCTCATGCTCATAAACCACCTCTATCTCCCGAATGACGTGGGTCTTCAAAAACTCAAACGGCAAAGCGTTGGTCAACCAGCGCACATAAGTCGCCTGCGTCACGTGCTTGTTAAAATCGATATTGTCATACGTCGCCACAAACTCCCGGCTATTCTCATAGCCGTCTTGCGGCATCCGCTTGACATCCAAGCGGAACGAGACCATCGGACTCACGTCCTCGCATCTCTTGACCACTTCCGTCACGCAGGCAGGCAACCGCATCGGGCGACGACGGGCCATGTCGATGACCATCCACGCCGAAGAAGCCTCCACCAATGTCTTCCCATCCTTCGCGCTTATCCGGAAATCCCGCAACGCAAACAAACGGTCTATTCCCGACGGCCATGTCTCCACAACGACCTCCTCCCCTTGTGCCGGCATTCGACTCACCTGGATGCGCAGCCGATGCAACATCCACGTCAAGCCCTGCGCGTTCAAAGTCGGGACGTCAAATCCCAACTCCTTGGTCTGCACATTGGCCACGTCATTAAACAAATCGCAAAGCGCTTTCACCAGCAACTTGCCCCGCCAATCCGCGTAATGGAAACGAATCTTCACATTTTCCCCATACTTTATCATCATAACCAATCTTTTTATATTATGTTCACTTCCGGCTCCAACACCACGCCGAATCGCATGAATACGGCCTTCTTCACTTCGTTTGCCAATCGGGCAATTTCTATGCCAGTCGCCCCGCCTCGGTTCACCAAAACAAGGGCCTGCTTGTCATGAACGGCGGCATGGCCGTGCGCCCTGCCCTTCCAGCCGGCCTGTTCTATCAACCAGCCGGCCGCCAGCTTCACCCCTCCCTCCTTCGCCGCGTACACCGGCAGTTCCGGATACTTCGCCCGCAACGCCTCCGCCTCCCGCTCCCCCACCACCGGATTCTTAAAAAAGCTGCCCGCATTAGGCAAGACATTCACATCCGGCAACTTGGCCTCCCGGATACGCGTGATGGCCTCCCGGACATGCCGCAACGAGACCTCCCCCATTTTCAAAACCTCCTCTCTCACGTTCCCGTAATCCAACCGGAACTCCGGACGCTTCGTCAAACAATACGTGACTCGCGTCACCACAAAACGATTCCGCCATTCGTGCTTGAATATGGAGTCGCGATACCCGAAGCGGCAATCTTCCGCCCCGATTTCCACCTTCTCCCCGCTTATGAGATCCACGGCCTCCACCCGTTTTATCGTCTCACCGGCCTCCACGCCATACGCCCCGATGTTCTGCACGGGAGTCGCCCCCACATGCCCGGGAACAAGCGACAAATTTTCCACACCTCCATACCCATGTTCCACAGCCCACTCCACAAAATCGTCCCAAACTTCCCCACTCCCCACGCTTACCCGCACGCTCTCATCATCATCATCCTCCACCCGGAACCCTCTCATGGAAGGATAAAGGACCACGCCGTCGAAATCCTCTGTGAAAAGCAGGTTGCTTCCTCCCCCCAGCACCAGCACGTTCTCCCTCGACAAGTCGTAAGCCTTGGCGAATTCCGCGAAATCCTCCCCCTTGTCGCTTTCCACAAAATATTTGCATTTCACATCCACGGCGAACGTATTGTACGCCTTCAAATTAAAATTCTCCTTTACTTCCATGATTCAGTCATTTTTACTTTTCGGCAAAGGTAAAATATATCGCAAATAAATCATTACATTTGCCTTGTTAATCTCAAAGGCTTATGACATCATTACCGACACCGTTCACACAAAGGATGCGGGCATTGTTGGGCTCGGAATTTCCGGAATTCCTTGCCGCATTGGAGACCCCGTCCCCCACAAGCGTCCGCGCCAACCCGAACAAGCCCGGACAACTTTTCGCCCCCGACGAATACGACGGACAAATCCCATGGTGTCCCGACGCCTACTATCTGAAAAATCGCCCGACATTCACGCTCGACCCGTGTTTCCACTGCGGGGCCTACTACGTGCAGGAAGCCTCTTCCATGTTCTTGGCCGCCGTGCTCCGGCAACTCCAAGACGCCCGCCCCCTGCGGGTGCTCGACCTGTGCGCCGCGCCCGGAGGGAAATCCACGCTGCTCGCCTCCCTGCTTTCGCGTGACTCCCTGCTTGTCGCCAACGAGGTCATCAAACCCAGGTCCGCCGTCCTGAAAGAAAACATCGTCAAATGGGGGCAGGACAACATTGTGGTCACAAGCGGCGACCCGTCCCGGTTCGCGGCGTTCCCCGGAGCGTTCGACATCATCCTCGTCGACGCGCCCTGCTCGGGCGAGGGCATGTTCCGCAAAGACGAGAAAGCCGTCGGGGAATGGAGCGAAAACAATCTTCGCCTGTGCGAAGAACGCCAAAAAAGGATACTCTCGGACATCTGGCCCGCGCTGCGTCCGGAAGGCTTTTTGATTTACAGCACTTGCACCTACAACCCCGGAGAAAACGACGACGCGCTCCAATGGCTGACACGGGACTTCGCCGCCGTCCCCGTCCCCGCCCGCGACACCTTCCCGGGAATCACCCCCACCCTCTGCGGACAACAATTCTACCCCCACAAAACCCGGGGCGAGGGCCTCTACATGGGAGTCGTCCAAAAAACGGACGGGGAGACGTTCACGCCAAAAAAAGAAAAGCGGCAACCCGACACGCGCCCCTCCGCCGGAATCAAATACTACTTCCCGGACTCCCGGAATTTCGTCTTCTACCAATCGGGGCCTGTCATCGGCGCCATGCCGTCGCGCCACGCCGACTTCATCCGCCAGCTTGAAAGCCGCGTCAACGTCCTCTACAAAGGCTGCGAAATCGGCGAGGACATTAAAGGCAAAATCAAACCATCCCCCGCACTCGCCTTGTATTCCCGTCTGGACAAAGACCGGCATCCCTGCTTGGAGCTCGACCTTCCCGCCGCCCTGCGATACCTCCGACGGGAAGACATCCGCATGGAGGCTCCCCGCGGCGAATGGACACTGCTCTCCTACCGCGGCTTTCCCCTCGGGTGGGCGAAAGAGGTCGGTTCCCGGCTGAACAACTACTACCCAAAAGAATGGCGCATCCGCAATCTTTAGCCTGCCGCTACTCGTCCACCGAGCAATAACGCTTAATCACGCTGTACGAGTCCGTCAGTCCCAACTCGCCCGCCTTGCTCAAATCGGCGTTGGCGGCGGCCTTGTCGCCCGTGTATATATACAGCAGTCCCCGGTTGTAATAAGCCTCCGCGACGTCTTCCTCCGCCTCAATCACCTCCGTGTACATCTCTATCGCCTCTTGAATCTTCCCGCTCTTGGCGTACACGTTCGCTATATTAAACTTCGCGAACACGAACGAGGAATCCAACGCCAGACATTGCTCATACCCCTCCAGCGCCTGCGAATAATCCACCGTCCGTTTCTCCTTCTCCTCCCCCGCCAGCGGTGTCGCGTCGTCCTCGATGGACTCTATATAGTCATACATCCGCATCCTCGCTCCCGCCAGATTGAACAAAGCGAACAAATTGCGGGGCTCCCGCTCCAGAATCGCCTTGAAATCGTTGATAGCCTCCGTGAACCGCCCCTGATTCAGATACAGCGTCCCCCGTATCAGCAAATCGTCCACCGCGCCGGGATTCTCGACCACGGTTGCCGTCAACTGCTTGACATACGAGTCCACGAAACCCGCCGGATAAACGAACCGCTTGTTGGAAACAGTCAAGGCCGGCTGATAATTGTGCTGTTGGTTGAACACCATGACCCTGCGGTTAAAATACTGCACTTTTCCTTTCCGCAACGTGTCCAACGGCAAGTACTGCACCACAAACATGTCCTGCAACTCCACGATGACGTTCCTGTCCTGCAGCCGCCCGTTGATGGCCTCCCGCATTTGGTCGCTCCGGGAGTTGATGTCTATCAGGCGTTGGAAATTTTCCGTCGTGTCCACCAACGCGTTTTTATCTCCCTCCTTCATCTGCCTGTAGCGCGCCATGATTTCCTCCGCCTTCAACTGGTCTTCCCCCGCCGCGGCGTAATCATTCATAAAAGAACTCACCGCGGCCCGGGCCAGATACGCCTTCACGAAATCCGGATAAATCGCGATGCTCTCCGAAAAATCGTCGTACGCCCCCTCGTAATCCTTGATGTCCATCTTCAACAACCCTCGGTTGAAATAAATCAGGATATTGTCAGGATTCATGTCCAGCACCTTGTCCAAGTCGCGGATCGCATTGTTGTAGTCCCCGATCTCGGCCCTCAGCAAAGCCCGGTTGTAATAGGCGTAAGCGTTCGTGCTGTCTATTTCCAGCACGGCCGAGAAATCGGCCAGCGTCTCCGGATACTTCTTCATCTCGTACCAGGCGATTGCCCGGCTCATCAAAACGCGCGTGTTCTCCGGATTCACCTTCAAAGCCCTGCCGTAATCCGCGACCGCGGCCTCATAATCCTTTTGACGGAACTCCAGATACCCTCTCAACCCGTATGCCTCGTCCGAAAACATGTTCAACTTGAGCGCCGCGTTGCAATCCATGATGGCCCCCTCCATATTGTCCAGCTTCTCCCGCATCAACGCCCGGTTCAAATAGGCGGCCACCAACTGCCTGTCAATCCGCAACGCCCGGGAATAATCCTCCTCCGCCCCCTTGTAATCCCCCATGTCCGCCTTCGTTATCGCCCGGTTGGCAAACACGTAAGCGTCGCCCGGATTGATGGCTATCGCCGCGTCGTAATCGCTCAGCGCCTCCTCGTACCGCCGCAAATTCTGATAAGCGATCCCGCGATACATATAAGCGTGAAAATAATTAGGGTTCAACTCTATCGCCTTCGAGTAATCCTTCACCGCTCCCTCGAAATCGTCCAGATTCAATTTGGCCAGCCCCCGGAAAAAATACGGCTCCGACAAATACGGCTTGATGCGGATGATATGATTGAAATTCTCGATGGCGCTGACATAATCGTCAAAATAAATGGCGCTTTTCCCTTCCCGCAACATACTTGCGGTGTTCCATTGGGCAAAACTTCCCAACACGCAACAGCAAAACAAAATCGTAAATCCTAACCTCTTCATATTCCATAATATTCGATATCGCAAATATAATGCATTTCTCCAAACTTCAAGCCACATTCCTCCTCTCTTTGTGACAGCATTTTCAAAAAAACGGACAACCCGTCTTCCTACCTTAATCCCACCCTTTTCCTTGGGTTATCCTACTGTTGTCGTCGCGCTCGGTTTTTTTAGGAATGTTTCAGGAACGTTTCTTGGTCGTTTATGGACGACGGAGAAACGTTCCTGAAACGATGGTGAAACGTTCCATCTCAATGACAACGGCGTGACAACCCGGTAATATCTCCGTGAAAAGGGTAAGAAGAAGAAAAAGGAAAAGTTGTTTTATGCGACAAAATTATTAGCTTTGCCCGACACCCCAACAGCCATGCAACGAACTTATTATCATGCCATTAATCGAGAATCTCAAAACCAAGAAGATTCATTCAAGTGCTTCATGGCCCCCGTCAAGTGGGCAAAACGACACTCATCAAACAACACGTATCGGACACGCCAAGCTTTGCGAGATTCAGGCGTGTCTGATGCGTGAGCGACACGGGCAAAACCAAGGGGAAACACAGCCTTGCAAGAACCGACTCATCCCGAAACAGGGCTCGTCCTCATCTTCCCGCCCATAAAAAAATGGGTGGAGCAATCGGCTCCACCCACCCAAACATAATATGAAATAGAAATTATCTTTAGTTTCCGTAGCGATATTGGCCCACTGGAGTATTGGTATAGTCGTTCCCGCGCCACTCCTTGATATCGGGGAAGAACCACCAGGACTGAGAACTCAACGTGGCATTTGTTGTCTGATCCAAACTGCCTCCCATCGTAGTATACATTCCATACGTATAGTTGCCTCCGTTAGGTCTTACGGAGAAAGCCACACCTCCAACAGGGGTTGAAGTCGAAGCCATATTTTCCACTTGGTGCCAACGGTCACGAATATGGTCATAACGCCAAACAGTCTGATAATTTGTGTTACCACCGGCGATATAACCGTATGTTTGTCCGTCTTTCCCTGCGTTCGAAGTGAAAGCCACGGCGTAAGCGCGAGGAATACGGTCATAATCCGCGTCTTGCTTGTTATCCGGTTTTTCAGTCAAGGCTTGCATCAATTCAAAAATTCCCCCTCCGTTTCCATCCGGAGTGAATTTAATGTTTTCCGTAGAACGGGTAGAACCGTCCTCCGCTCCCAGGCAAATGTAAGCTGAACCATCCACAATAAACACGGAGGCTCCATAGCGGGGATTTCCTATATAGCCGTCTCCTTCGCTGCTACGCACAACCGACCAGGATCCCACACCCGATGTACCATCCTCATTTTGAGTCGTCGTATTCGGATTAAACACATAAAAATCATTATATACCACATCGTTGTATCCTCGTCCCAATCCCACATAGCCATAGTTCCCATATTCAGGGTATTCTTCCGAATCAAAAGCAAAAGCGATGGCATCCCGCCGTCCTCCACCGTTATTGGAGGCGGAATCCTGATGCGGAAAATCGGCGGCGCGCGTCCATTTACCTTGATAAGTCACCCCGTCTTCCGTTGTTGTCCCGCTTGGATCATATTCCCAAAAATCATACAAATATTCACGGTTATATTGCTCATCTCCCCAGTTAACAGCAACCCGGAATCCCGTTCCCACATAAGCCTTGCCGTTCACCGCAAAAGCCACCGCCGCATGCCGTCCTTTGCCGGGGAATGGAGCGACGGAATCCACCGTCCAATATCCCGTATTCAAATTCATCTTCCTGAAATTAGTATATTCCGCCCCATTTATACCTATACCCAATCCGACATAGGCATAATCGTCAATCACAAAACAAACGGCCTGATTGCGCACCTCTCCCGGCCACGCAGACCCTAACGCCCAGTCGCCCAAACGATTCTCGTCGTCGTCGCAGGCCATGAAGAAGAAGCCCATCAAACACAGAACCAAAAAACTAAATGTCCTCATACTTTTTTCCTTATTTATTACGTTACTATTTTCTTTTGCAGCCGTCAAGAAAAACATGACGCTATACGAGTAGGCAAAACTACATAATTCACGGAAATACGCAATAAAAAATCGAAGAAATCTCGCAAAACCGCATTTTTTTATTCTTTACAGAAGAAAATCGCCATTCCTTGAAGTGATTTATAGAAATTAGTTTTATCTTCGCCACTTGATAAAAAATTATTGAGCGACGACATGAGAAGATTTTTAATTGTTCTAATAACCACTTTAGCTATATATTCTTGCGACAACAACATCGCAGATTTAGGTCAAAATTTGATTTACACGGACACGTACATGGAAGTGGAACGTTATGATTTGGACGAAACCTACATTGTGCGGCTGGACTCTTTTCCCACCTCAACGTTAAGCACGTTGACAATGGGACGTATTGACGACCCGACAACGGGGGAGACAAAAGCCACACCTTATTTCCAATTGTATATAAACTCATGGGACGCGACATTAAATCCAACGGCGATTCAAGCGCAATACGACTCATTAACCCTCAATTTCACTTACGAGTCCAAACTGGCGGGCGACACGACCGCCTTGCAAACCTTCCGAGTATACCGTTTGACGGATTATCCGACCATCGACTTGGACGATCCGTACCAATATAATACGGATTCTTTGCCATACGCCCCGGACAGCCTGCTGGGACAAAAAAGTTTTTACATGCAGCATGATTTGATGGAGCCATTTGAGAATTCTGACGTGGAAGGCCCTTACATCAGACTAAGCGAAGAAGCCGGAGAAAGACTTGGACGCGAGTTATTTACCCGAATGCAATACCGGGATCCGGTATGGGGAATCAGCGGAAGCGGAAGCACGACGGGAGACAACACCTCCACAGACGTGGACATTTATAAATTCATGCGCTGGTTCAAAGGCTTGGTGATCGTTCCCGATGACGGCAATAATTTCCTGGCGGCCATCGGCTCATCCAGCTCGCAACTTTTCCTGCGGTGTCATTACCATATCGGAGAGGAGAAACACCATTTTGACATGTATGCCATGGGAGGCTCTGAGAGTGGAAGTTTCTACACATTCACAAACGTGAAACACGACCCGATTGACACGTGGAAAACCGATGGAAGGCCTTTGCGGTTCACGGACACAATCCCATTCGTAAGAACCGAGCAAGCTGTCATCCAAGGACTAAGCGGGTATATGCTACGAATAAAACTGCCTTACATCGCCGACGCGAACGGCTACCGCACCATTGTGAAGGCGGAAATTGAGATGAAGACTGATTATGTTGAAAACAGCAATTATCCCCAAGCCTCCCAACTGGGGGTCTATGTGATGGACACGCAAGGGAATATCGACTACGTGCTTTCGGACATGACGGGAGAGAATCCTATTTACGGCTATTTCAGCCAAGACCCGGAAGATGCAAGCCAATACCGCTACACGATAGACATCACGGACTATTACATCACGATGGTGGAAAGCCTTGTGGCCCCGCTAAACCAGTCTTTGGAGTTGATTATCGGCTTGCCCGGCACATTGTTCTACAACAATATCGACAAGACTCGCATCATCAACGGGGTAAACTCACAGTCGTTCCAACGGGCCGTATTCAGCGAGTTGCCCACGCTAAACATTTATTATACCGAATATAAATAACCCGACACCATATTAACAAAACATTGCATGATGAAAAAGATATTACTGATTTTGATCATCCTATTACCAACAATTCATACCTTCGGGCAGAACAATTCCGGTTCGCCCTACTCAAGATACGGTATCGGCCTGTTGCCTGACAACTTTGGCATATATACCGCCATGGGAGGCGTGTCCGCCGCCATGCGCGACGCTTACAATATCAACTATTTGAACCCGGCATCTTACACAGCCTTGGACTCCATGCGTTTCTATTTCCAGGTGGGCATGAACGGAGAGTATGTGTACGTGTCCACCACCAAAGCCCACACGGACTATACAGCCGGACAAAACGGCTCACTGAACATGGCTTTCCGCATCATACCGAAACTGTACGCTTCCATAGGATTCAATGAACGGACGGACATCGGCTACGATTTGTCTTATACCGAACCCATTATCGGCGACGCAACCCAATACTACAACAAACGGCTGGAAGGAGAAGGCGGACTGAACGACGCTTATCTGGGATTGGCCTACCAATTCGGAAAGTTGTCGGTGGGGGTGAACGCCGTGCTGCTGTTCGGGAAACTGGAGGAACGGGAAACCATCTACCGCATCGCTTTCGTGGACGGGATGTTCGACCAAAGCGGCTATTATATCCGCACCCGCACCCGGAACCAGATTCACGACTTCATTTTCACACTGGGAGCGCAATATCCCTTCAAAATCAAGAATAACACCCTAATGCTGGGCGCAGCGGGAAATTTCGGCACCTACGTGGGAGGGTACAACAAATTCGAGGCCTACAAGTACAGCATGTCCTCCAGCGCAGCGGCGCAAATCAATAACGACGTGCTGGACGACGGGAAGGTGTTCTATCCCTCGCGCATGACGTTCGGAGGCGCTTACGAGTTCAAGAACAAACGGTGGCTCGTGTCGGGCGACTACACTTTCCAGAACATGTCGCAGTACAAGGAGTTCGGCGACAAGACGGAGGATTTCGAGGGTTATCACAAAGTGGCCGTGGGAGGATATTTCCAACCGGACGAAACGGGACGCTATTGGTGGCAACGGAACAAGTACATGGCGGGGGGCTACTTCACGCGCTCGCACCTTTTCCTGAAGGAGCATTACATCAACTCGTTCGGGATAACGCTCGGCATGCAGATGCCATTGCAAATCGCCAGCCAGGCGTTGCTGCTGGGATTCTCCGTCGACGGAGGAATCCGGGGGACAGAAGCCAACACGCTCATCAAGGAACAATACATCAAAGTGAGAATCAACATCGCCTTCAAGGAGTTGTGGTTCGCCAAACGCAAGATTAATTAAGGAGTTATATAATTTAAAACCAAACACATGAAAAAGCTCATTTTATCAGTAATGGCAGGCGTGGCATTATGCGCCTGCAACGCGCAATCCGGGTATAAGATTACCGGTAACGTGGAAGGGATTCCAAGCAGCAAGACCTATCTATTGTCTTTTAACGCCAACCAAATCGACACACTGGGAAGTTCCGCCATCAAGGACGGGAAATTCGAGTTCAGCGGAAATGTGGACGGAATCAAGTACGCCATGATCGCTTTTGAAGGACAACGGGGAGGCATGCCTATCTTCTTGGAGAACGGCAACTTCACGGTGAACATCAGCGCAACAGACCCGTTCGCCAACAAAGTCGAGGGTGGAGCCGCGCAAGGACTGTACAATCAATTCAGCGAGCTCAGCATGGAAATCATGAAGCAACAACAACCGCTTCAACAAGCTTACATGGCAGCCAACCAAGCCCAAGACCAAGCCAAGATGGATTCCATCGAGAACGTGTTCAACCAACTGATTACCGACATGCAAGCCAAGGAGCTGGACTTGATTAAAGCCAATCCGGACGCTTACGTCACGGCTTTCATGATCGCGCAATCCATGCAGCAGTTGGAGTTGGAGGCAGTGAAGGAGCGTTTCGCCCTGCTTTCCGAGGCCGCCCAAATGAACGAATGGGGAAAGCAAATCTCCGAGTTCATCGCACAACAAGAGAAGACGGCTGTCGGAGCCACCGCTCCCGACTTCACCATCACGGACACGGAGGGCAAGGAGTTCAGCCTGTACAGCGTGAAAGCCAAAGTGAAATTGCTTGACTTCTGGGCTTCGTGGTGCGGTCCGTGCCGCGGCGAGAACCCGAACGTGGTGGCCATCTACAAAGAATACCACGACAAAGGACTGGAAATCGTGGGCATCTCTTTAGACAACGACAAAGAGGCCTGGCTGAAGGCCATCAAGGACGACGGCCTCATCTGGAAACACGGCTCGGACTTGAAAGGCTGGAGCGCAGCCCCCGCCCAATTGTACGGCGTGAGAGCCATCCCCGCCACCTTCTTGCTGGACGAGAACAACAAGATTGTTGCCAAAAATTTGAGAGGCGACGCGTTAAAAGCAAAAATCGCTGAAATGCTCAAATAAAAAAAACAAACCATTAACTAAGGAAAGGGGGCGAGCTTCAGTTGTAAGTCGCTCCCCTTTCTTTATTATCCCCCAAGCACCACGACAAAAAACTCAAAAGGCTTGCGCAGTAAAATTATTCGTGTTACTTTTGACCATAACCCACTCATATCTCAAAAAACATGAAACGAGGACTTATCATCTTGTGTTTGCATTTGCTTCTGCCCTTCATAGGGGGAGCGCGAACCACGTGGGCCGACTCGGTGCTGCGCTCCATGACCCTTGACCAAAAAATAGGGCAACTGTTCATGCTGCCCGCTTACAGCAACAAAAACGACACGTATTGCGACCAACTGGCGGAAACCATCCGCAAGTACCACGTGGGGGGAGTCATCTTTTTCCAAGGGACACCTCTCAAGCAGGCCTTGATGACAAACCGCTTCCAAGAGGCCGCCGACATTCCCCTGTTCATCGGAATGGACGCGGAAGGAGGCGTCGGATGGAGAATCAAACCGGCATTGGAATTTCCGAACCAAACCCTGCAAGGGGCAATCCGCGACACCTCGCTAATCCGGGAAATCGGAGCCGCCATCGGACGCCAATGCCGGGCGTTGGGCATCCACATCAATTTCGCCCCGGTGGTGGACATCAACGTGAATCCCCGCAATCCCGTCATCGGCATACGCTCGTTCGGAGAACACCGGAAGGAGGTGGGCGCCCGCTCGCTGGCTTACGCAAAAGGACTGGCTTCCCAAAACGTCATGGCCGTAGCCAAGCATTTCCCCGGGCACGGAGACACGGACACGGACTCCCACGAGGCCCTGCCAATCATACGACACAGCGTCCAACGGCTGGACAGCGTGGAATTCTATCCCTTCAAACAGCTTTTCGAGGCCGGCGTGCCCGGCGTGATGGTCGCCCACTTGAACATTCCATCCTACGACACCCTGCACCTTCCCGCCTCCCTTTCCCGTCACGTCGTGACCGACCTGCTACGGGGGCAACTGCATTTCCAGGGACTTTGTTTCACGGACGCCATGAACATGAAAGGAGTCACCAACGCGCGCCGCGACGGCGAGGCGGAAGTGGCTGCCCTTCTCGCCGGGAACGACATCTGCCTACAGCCGGCCAATATCGAG
Source organism: uncultured Butyricimonas sp. (assembly GCA_944320555.1). Lineage (GTDB taxonomy): Bacteria > Bacteroidota > Bacteroidia > Bacteroidales > Marinifilaceae > CALUMT01. The sequence continues at coordinate 14,445 of CALUHX010000012.1, forward strand.
CAAGCCTTCAAGAAAGTAAAGGCGGCCGTGCAAAACGGAACGCTCCCCTTACGCTCCATCGACGAAAAATGCCTCCGCATCCTGAAAGCGAAAGAAAAATACGTGCTTCCCGCCCCGCGGCTCGTGGACACCACCGGCCTTTTGGCCCGTCTCAATTCCCCCGCCGCACAAGCCCTGCAACAAGAGACGTACGCCCAAGCCGTCACTCTCATAAAAAACCGGAACTGGCTATTGCCCCTCACCCGGCTGGACACGTTACGCATCGCCTCCCTGAACTTCGGCTCCCGGCAAGCCTCCGACTTTGAGGCCATGCTGGAGAAATACGCGCCCTGCGCCCACTACGCCATCTCTCCCGAGGCGCCGGAAACAGAGTCGCGGGCCCTGTTGGAAAAACTGGCCCCGTTCAACTGCGTCATCGTCTACAACAGCGCCGCCCGCAACACAGCAGGGTACTCCTTCGGCGCTTCCAAACGATTGGCAGACATCATCAAAAAATTGAAGGGCAAAAGAATCATTTTCTGCCATCCCGCCATTCCCTACGGAGTGGACTTGTACAGCCACCTGCCCATGGACGCCATCCTCATCAGTTACTCGCACGACAAGCCCGCCCAGCAATTCGCGGCGCAGGCCATATTCGGCGGAATCCGGGTCGACGGCAAACTGCCCGTCGGCATCAACCTCTCCTATCCGGCAGGAAGCGGACTCTCCACCCCAAAGGTCCGCCTGGGCTATCACGCGCCGGAACTCAGCGGCATCAACTCCCTGCTGTTGGAAAAAATCGACAGCCTCTGCCACGAGGCCATTCGCCTGAAGGCGACCCCGGGATGCGAGGTGCTTGTGGCAAAAGACGGCTTCGTGGTGTACGACAAGACGTTCGGTTTCCACACCTACCAACGGAAACGTCCCGACCGCCCGGACGACATTTACGACATCGCCTCCCTCACAAAAATCACGGCCACGCTTCCCTGCGTGATGATGCTTTATGACGAGAAGCGAATCGCGCTGGACACGCCCATCGGACGATACGACTACCGCATCGCCCGGACCGACAAGAAAGACCTTACCGTCCGGGAACTACTGCTGCACATGGCCGGGCTGAAAGCCTCTGTCGCTTTCTTCCACCACGCCATAGACTGGGAAGCATTCACCGGCAGGCTGCTCAGCAGCCGGTACTCCAAAGCCAATTGCGTCAAACTGCAGGACAGACTGTACATCAACCCCCATTTCCATTACAGGGACAGCACCTTCAACTTCACCGGAGGAAAGGATTTCCGCCTCGTGTCGCCCGACTTTTACATTCACAAGCACTTCCAGGACTCCATCCACCTCCTCCTGTTGGAATCGGAATTGTCCCCCAGCCGGAAATACCGCTACAGCGATCTCGGGTTCATCCTCTTGCAAGACATTGTGGAGTCGCAAACCGGCGCTCCGCTCGACATCCTCTGCAGAGAGCGTTTCTTCAACCGTCTTGGCGCGCACAACACCATGTTCAACCCTTACCGCACAACGGACATGGAGCGCATCGTTCCGGCCTCCGACGACAAAGTCTTCCGCAAATCCGTCCTGCACGGATACGTGCACGACCCCATCGCCGCGCTTCTGGACGGCGTGGCGGGCAATGCGGGACTTTTCTCCAACGCCAACGACCTGGCCAAAATCATGAGCGTCTACCTCAACAACGGCCGATACGGCGGAGAGCACTACATCGACTCCTCCACCGTCGCCCTTTTCACCCGGACCCAACTCCCCGCGGAGCAAAACAGACGGGGACTGGGTTTCGACAAGCCGGACCGCGACCATCCGGACAACAGTCCCGCCTGCCCGGAAGCCCCGGCGTCAAGCTACGGACACACGGGATTCACGGGCACCATGGCATGGAACGACCCGGACAACGGGCTCATCTACATCTTCCTGTCGAACAGGACCTACCCCAACGAATACAACAACAAACTGATGAAAGAAAATATCCGCACGAAAATACAAGAAGTCATCTATCAAGCCATAAACGGATTATAAAACCATTACGGAAATAATTCCTTATATTTAGAATGAGTATAAAATAGCAAAGTCCGTTCCGCGATAGAGAAAAATAGGTACTTTTGCGGACAGAAAGAATTAATACAGTTATCAATAAACAAACTTAATTATGAGCAATTTCTTTACATCGTCTATCGGGAAAAAGTTCATTCTAAGCCTATCGGGACTTTTTCTTATCGCATTTTTATGCGTGCACTTGACAATGAATCTACTGCTGATCCTTGACAACAGCGGAGAATTGTACAACACCGGGGCACACTTCATGGTCACGAATCCCGTAATCAAAATCATCGAGCCGGTTTTGGCCATCGGGTTCATCCTCCACATCGTGCTGGCTTCCATCCTGACCCTTCAGAACCGAAGCGCGCGGCCCATCAAGTATGCCCTCCGGAACCAAAGCGGAAACTGCGAGTGGTCGTCCCGGAACATGTACATCCTGGGTGCCGTCATCCTGATTTTCCTGGTCATCCACTTGTACAATTTCTGGTGGAACATCAAGTTCCCGACGTTGGGCAACACGGCGTTGAACACCGTGACCGTTGGCGGTGTGGAAATGGAAGACACCTACACATTGGTGGCCAGCCTGTTCAAAAGCAGCGTCATTTACTGCGTGCTTTACATCCTGGGAGGGATTTTCCTGGGGCTGCACCTCACGCACGGATTCTGGTCGGCGTTCCAATCCATCGGATTCTGCAACCAGATTTGGCGGAAAAGACTGGAATGCCTCGCCAAGATTTTCGCATTCATTATCGCAATCGGATTTTGCATCATCCCGCTCTATTTCATGTTAGGGCTTGCGGGAAAATAATTTATTCATGATAAAATCAACAAAGTTATGACAGAATTAAATTCCAAAATACCGGCAGGACCGTTAGCAGAAAAATGGTCTAACCACAAAGCTCATATCGGAGTCGTGAGCCCAGCCAACAAAAAGAAATTAGACATCATCGTAGTGGGAACCGGACTGGCAGGAGGCTCCGCGTCCGCCAGCCTCGCAGAATTAGGCTACAACGTGATGGCCTTCTGCTACCAAGACTCTCCGCGGCGCGCGCACTCCATTGCCGCCCAAGGGGGTATCAACGCCGCCAAAAACTACACGAACGACAATGACTCCGTGTTCCGCCTGTTTTACGAGACCATCAAGGGAGGCGACTACCGCGCCCGCGAGGCGAACGTGTACCGCCTGGCCGAAGTGAGCAATAACATCATCGACCAATGCGTGGCCCAAGGCGTGCCTTTCGCTCGCGATTACGGCGGATTGCTGGCCAACCGCTCTTTCGGAGGAGCCTTGGTAAGCCGCACGTTCTACGCCCGGGGCCAGACGGGGCAACAATTGCTGTTGGGCTGCTACGGAGCCATGAACCGCCAAGTGGCCAAAGGCAAAGTCAAAGTGTACAACCGCCACGAAGTGCTGGACATTGTGCTCGTTGACGGAAAAGCCCGCGGAGTCATCGCCCGCAATCTGGTGACAGGCAAAATAGAGCGTTTCGGCGCACACGCCGTGGTTTTGGCCACCGGAGGATACGGCAATGTGTTCTTCCTCTCCACCAACGCCATGGGATGTAACGGAAGCGCCGCTTGGCAAGCCTACAAGCGCGGGGCCATGTTCGGCAATCCTTGCTTCGTGCAAATCCACCCGACCTGCATCCCCGTTCACGGAGACCAGCAAAGCAAGTTGACGCTGATGTCCGAGTCGCTCCGTAACGACGGACGCGTTTGGGTTCCGAAAAAAATAGAAGACGCCAAGAAATTGCAAAAAGGAGAGCTCAATCCGAACGACATTCCCGACGAGGACCGCGACTTCTACTTGGAACGCCGCTACCCGGCATTCGGAAACCTGGTTCCGCGTGACGTGGCATCCCGCGCCGCCAAGGAAAGGTGCGACGCCGGCTTCGGAGTGAACAACACGGGCAAGGCCGTGTTCCTCGACTTCAAATACGCCATCAAGGAAATGGGCGAGGACGTAATCCGCGAGCGTTATGGCAACCTGTTCCAAATGTACGAGAAAATCACAGCCGTAGACCCGTACCACAACCCGATGATGATTTATCCCGCCATCCACTATTCCATGGGCGGCCTTTGGGTTGACTACAATTTGATGACCACCATCCCGGGATTGTACGCCATCGGCGAGTGCAACTTCTCCGACCACGGGGCAAACCGTCTGGGAGCCTCCGCATTGATGCAAGGACTGGCGGACGGATATTTCATTCTGCCGTACACCATCGGAGATTATCTGGCGCACGAAATCCAGACCCCGAGAATCAAAACCAACACGAAAGAGTTCGACGAGGCGGAGAAACACGTGACGGAGCGCCTGCGCCGCTTGTACGACATAAAGGGAACCAAGTCCCCCGACCATTTCCACAAGCAACTGGGACACATCATGTGGGAATACGTCGGCATGGCTAGGGAAAAAGCCGGCCTGGAGAAAGCCATCAAGATGATTGCCGACTTGAAAGCCGAATTCTACAAAGACTTGCGTGTCACCGGCGAGTTCACCGCCATGAACAATGAACTGGAGAAAGCGGGACGCGTGGCCGACTTCCTCGAAATCGCAGACCTGATGGCCCGCGACGCCTTGAACCGCAACGAGTCCTGCGGAGGCCACTTGCGTGTGGAGTCCATGACCGAAGAGGGCGAGGCAAAACGCGACGACGAACACTACGCTTATGTTTCCGTATGGGAATACAAGGGCGAGAACCAAGAACCGGAGATGCACAAAGAGCCTCTCGTGTTCGAGAATGTCAAACTTTCTCAACGTTCATATAAATAATCATTAAAAGAATATCGTTATGGCAGACAAAATATTAAAAGAACTAACCTTGAAGATCTGGCGTCAAAAGGACGCAAAATCCAAAGGAGGGTTTGAAACATATAAAATCCACAATGTTTCCACGGGCAGTTCTTTCTTGGAAATGCTCGACATCCTGAACGAACAATTAGTAAGCGAGAACAAAGAGCCGGTGGCGTTCGACCATGACTGCCGCGAGGGCATTTGCGGAACCTGCAGCCTGTTCATCGACGGCCGGGCTCACGGACCTGACGACGACGTGACGACCTGCCAATTACACATGCGCCGTTTCGAAGACGGAGCCACCATCACCATCGAGCCGTGGCGGTGCGGAGCATTCCCCGTCATCAAAGACTTGATTGTGGACCGGAGCGCTTACGACAAGATTCTTCAAGCCGGAGGATATGTTTCCGTGAACACCGGCGGAGTCCCCGACGGCAACGCCATTCCCATTCCGAAACACAAGGCTGACGAGGCCATGGACGCCGCCGCCTGCATCGGATGCGGAGCTTGCGCCGCCACTTGCAAGAACTCTTCCGCCATGCTGTTCGTCGCAGCGAAAGTGTCTCAATTGGCCCTTCTCCCGCAAGGGAAAGCGGAAGCGGCCCGCCGCGCCAAGGCCATGGTGGCCAAGATGGACGAGCTCGGTTTCGGGAACTGCACCAACACTGGAGCGTGCGAGTCGGAATGCCCGAAGAGCGTTTCAATCGAACACATCGCCCGCTTGAACCGGGAGTTCCTGAAGGCCAAATTCAAAGACTAGTTCCAAGCCATTGGCATTTCAAAGGGATAAAGCAAACGAGGGATCGGCCACAAAAAAGGCGCCCTCGTTTTTTTATCGCAAGGTCACAAAAAACAAACGGCATAAAAAGCCATATTCCAAACGGAACGAAGAAAGCACCGGAGGGCTCTCGAAACACTAAATTGAAAAAAAGTTTCCACAAGATTCCCGCAAGACCGTCGGCGAGAATCCCAGTAGCAGCCTTGGAGTGGAGATGCAGCAAAGTTGTGTCTCAAAAACCCCAGATTCACCTCCGGTTTGTCCCTCGATTCTTTTCCTAACACGTCACACCGCACAAACAAAACAGAGATGAAACTATTTTTCAGAGACTTGGGAAACGGCAAACCACTTATCATCGCACACGGGCTGTGGGGGGCGTCAGACAATTGGCTACCCATCGCACATCTTTTGGAGAATCAATTCAAGGTCATCCTACCCGACGCTCGCAATCATGGACAGTCGCCACATTCCGCCACGATGAATTACGAGGCGATGAGCGACGACCTCATCGAGCTTATCGGGGATTTGCATCTTTCCGAGAAACCGTCCATCGTGGGGCACTCCATGGGAGGGAAAATCGTCATGGCGTTGTTGCTGAAACGCCCGGAAATCGTGGACAAGGCCGTCATCGTGGACATCGCCCCCATCGCTTACTCGGCCAAGGACGGCGGCCAGCATAACAAGATCATTCACTTCATGCAGACTTTCAATCCGGCGGACTATGACTCCTGGGCCGGCCTGCGAGAGGCCATCGGCCAACATTTCCACTCCGAACGAGGCCGACAACTCTTCCTAAAAAACATCAGACGCACCCCGCAAGGTTTTCAATGGAAAATCAACTATCCCGTCATTGCCACCCATTTCGACGAAATCAGCGGTTGCCCCGGTTCCTTGCCACACGCCACCTATGACAGGGAAATCCTCTTTCTCAAAGGCGAGCACTCCAACCTCATTCCCGACCTCGCTTGCCTGCAAAAACAATTTCCGACCGCCCGGCTCCTCCAAATTCCCCGATGCGGGCACTGGATTCACGCCGAACAGCCGGAAATGCTGGCCGAGGCCATTAGAAAACATTGCTGAAATTTCCGTTCGCGACGGCGTACAGAATCGCCTGCAAGTTGCAGGAAGCATATATGTCATTCGGGTCCACTCCAGACTCCAGCAATATCACGGACACGCGCGCCCGGCAAGAAACATTCGTCCCCATCTCGGAGAGACGATTGAGCACCCCCATCGTATTCACCGTGACGTTCAAACCGGGCGTGCCCAGCAATGAGGACACAAAATACGTGTTCTCCTCGTTGCCGTCCTCATAAATCACCACTTGATAATAAACTCCGTCCTCCCGCACCGCATTCCACTTGACGTTAACGCCGTTGCTCGACAAAACGGTTTCCGGATTGATGTCGCTCCAACGCACATTCTCGAAATTATTAGCGGAAACCTCATCGTCGAATTTCATGTAACCGCCCGACCCTATGCGGCACGAGAAACGCACTTTAGTGCTCTCATTCGGACGCTCCACCCGCCCCGTCCACTCGGAGGCAGATCCTGACCGTTCAAGCTTCACCCGGCCATCCTCGGAGTCAGACAACAACACGTATGGGTCGCGGACATTTGAGTTCCCGGACAAGACGAATCCCAACCGAGTGATGAACCCCTCGCTTCCGGCAGTCCCGTCAAATTCGTTCACCCAATAAGCGTCACCCGTCAAATCCTGCAGTCCGGCGTCGGTCACATACTCCCGCTCACCCCATCCCAACACTTGCAAGCGACTATCGTTGCAGTCCAATACTATCCAATTTTCCCGGTCCGACTCGCCCCAAGTGATGGCCAGATTGTTCGCATCGTCCAGGCTCCACGTTCCTCTCCGGGTTTCCTGTCTCCCGGCAAATTCCTTTTCAACCACATCATGGTTCGAAGCAAAATTCAACACTTCCATCACGTCGTCCGAGGAATAGCCCCATTGGTCCCGGCTGCCATTGTAATACCAGTCCTTGCGGGTCAACTGTTCCTCACTCAAACGAAACTCGTCGTCATCGTCATTACATCCTGTCATAAGCCCTATCCCGAGCAAAAAAGCCCCGATTCCTAATTTACATCCTGCTTTCATTATTCTTTCAAAATTATTAAACCAACTTTCTTATCGCAAAAATACGCCACAAATTCCACAGGCGCAAATCGCAAAATCACTATCTTTGTAGCCATACAACAATCATGCCTAAAACAAAAGAATATGCTTTATCCACTAAAATTCCACCCGATACTCAAACAAAAAATATGGGGAGGCGACCGCCTCGCCTTCAAGAGCGCCGAACACATACACGACATCGGCGAAAGCTGGGAAATCTCCGCCGTCGAGGACAATATCTCCGTCGTCTCCAGCGGCATTCTGGCTGACAACAATCTGCAAGAACTCATTGAGGTTTATATGGGAGAGCTCGTCGGCGACAAAGTCTACGACAAGTTCGGCATAGAATTTCCCTTACTCATCAAATACATCGACGCTCGAGACAATCTTTCAGTGCAAGTGCATCCCGACGACGCAACCGCCCGCGAACGCCACAACGCTTACGGCAAGACCGAGATGTGGTATCTCGTGGACGCGGAGCCGGACGCCTCGCTTGTCGTCGGCTTCAACCGGGAAATCACCAAGGACGAATACCTGCAAGCCCTCCGCGAAGGCCGCCTGCAAGAACTCCTTCACACCGAAGCCGTCCGCCGGGGAGACGCTTATTTCATCCCTGCCGGTCTCGTGCACGCCATCAACAAGGGATGTTTCATCGCCGAAATCCAACAAACATCCGACATCACCTACCGCATTTACGACTACGACCGCCCGGGACCCGACGGCCGTCCCCGAGAGCTACATACCGATCTCGCCACCGATGTCATCGACTACACCTATCATCCCCGCCACAGGGTTAACTACACCCCGCAGGAGAACACACCCGCTCAACTTGTCAAATGCCCGTATTTCACCACCAACCTGCTCTCGCTTGACCGGGACATCGAGCGCGACTATATCCGCCTGGACTCTTTCGTCATCTACATGTGCCTTTCCGGGCGTTTCACCATAACAACCGGAGAATGCGACCCTGTCCTCGTAATGCCCGGCGAGACAGTCCTGCTGCCCGCCTGCTTCAAAAACATCAACCTTTATCCTGACGAGTTGACACGACTTCTCGAGATTTACATCGAGTAGGAAGCTTTTCCTAAAGCGCGTCTGACAAGGCATGCAGAAAATTTTCCTAAGAGAAAAAGGCTGTGTCGAAACAGTGTTTTCATTCTCCTATCCCCCTCCGGGGTACTTCCCCCACATTAGGGGAAGAGTTCGCAAAGCAAAGTTTTTCAACTAAATCTCATTGTTCCGCGGCTCCTCCCCTCAAACAGGGGAGGTGGCCGCGAAGCTGACAGAGGGATATAATTGACCATTTCGACACCGTCCCATGATTGCCGACTTTGAAACAGCCTCTCTCCCCTTGAGGTAAACGACCTAACGGACAGCCCGGCGAACACGGACAAGTTTTTCCAACAAGCCTTCAATAAGATCAAGGCGCAGCATGTTGGCGCCATCGGACTTGGCAAGAGAAGGCTCAGGATGGGTCTCGATGAAAATGCCGTCGGCTCCCACCGCTATGCCCGCTTTGGCTATCGTCTCGATAAGCGCGGGCTGGCCTCCAGTGACTCCGGAAGTCTGATTCGGTTGCTGAAGGGAATGAGTGATGTCGAGCACCACGGGACAAGCGCACTCCCGTTGCATGACGGGCACCCCCCGATAGTCAACGACAAGGTCCTGATAGCCGAAAGTGGTTCCCCTCTCGGTGACCATCACTTGATGATTGCCGGACTGACGCACTTTATCGACCGCAAAACGCATCGACTCAGGCGAAAGGAACTGTCCTTTCTTGATGTTCACAATCTTGCCCGTCTCGGCCGCCGCGACAAGCAGGTCGGTCTGGCGGCAAAGGAAAGCGGGTATTTGAAGCACATCGACGTAAGGGGCCGCCATCGCCGCGTCACGGACATCGTGAATGTCTGTGACAACGGGGATATCGAACCGCTCCCGAACCTTGGCAAGAACGCGCAAAGCCTTCTCGTCGCCGATGCCGGTGAAAGAATCGAGCCGCGAGCGATTCGCCTTTTTAAAAGAGCCTTTGAACACGTAAGGAATGCCAAGCCGGTCCGTGACATTCTTGACATGCCCGGCAATCCGCAAGGCCATCTCCTCGCCCTCGATGACGCAAGGACCGGCGAGGAGAAAGAACATTTCCTGATGAATCAATTCGTTATATGTCTTCATAAGATTTAATTTTTACCTGTATTTTTTCCACCACACCCGCAGCCTTTCCAACATCTTGTTTTCTTGCGCGTTGGCTTGCGGGACATAAAATTTCTTGTCTTTCAATTCTTCCGGCAAATAAGCCTGCTCCACGAAATTGCCGGGATAATCGTGAGGATATTTATAGTTTTGGGCATAGCCCAAATCTTTCATGAGCTTGGTCGGGGCATTCCTCAAGTGAAGCGGCACGGGAGCGTTCCCTGTTTGCCGGACAGCGTCCAAGGCCGCCGCCACGGCCATATAAGCGGAATTGCTCTTAGGCGATGCGGCAAGATAAATGACACACTCGGCAAGAGGAATCCTCGCCTCCGGCATCCCAATCTTGTGCACCGCCTCGAAACAGGCGTTGGCGATAAGCATGGCGTTCGGATTGGCCAGTCCGATGTCCTCGGAAGCGGATATGATGAGACGGCGGGCGATGAACTTCGGGTCTTCTCCTCCGGCAAGCATGCGCGCCATCCAATAAACGGCGGCGTTAGGGTCTCCCCCGCGAATGGACTTTATCATGGCGGAAACTATGTCGTAATGTTGCTCGCCGTCCTTGTCATACATAAGGGGATTCTCATGCAACTCGCGCTTGACGGCCTCGTTGTCTATAACAACGGCGCCTTCCCCCAATCCATTGACCACCAATTCAAGGATATTGAGCAATTTGCGGGCGTCGCCTCCGCTGTAAGCGATAAGAGCGTCCGTCTCTTTCAAGGTAATATCCCGTTGGCGAAGATAATAATCTGTGGACAGCGCCTTGTGAAGCAACGTTTCCAAGTCAGACCGTTCCAAGGGTTTGAGCACATAGACCTGGCAACGGGAAAGAAGCGGGGAAATGACCTCGAAGGAAGGATTCTCGGTGGTCGCCCCGACAAGAGTGACCGTTCCTTTCTCGACGGCAGCGAGAAGGGAATCCTGCTGCGCTTTGGAGAAGCGATGAATCTCGTCGATAAACAAAATCGGATTCGGGGCGTTGAAGAACCGTTGGCTTTCGGCTTTCTGAATGACCTCCCGCACCTCTTTGACTCCGGACGTGACCGCGCTCAAGGAATAAAAGGGACGCTTCAACTGTCCGGCGATAATCATGGCAAAGGTGGTTTTCCCCACTCCCGGCGGTCCCCACAAGATGAAAGAGGAGATGGCTCCGGAATCGACCATCTTCCGCAAGACCTTGCCCGGCCCCACCAAATGCTGTTGTCCCACATAATCGTCCAACGATTGGGGACGCATCCGTTCTGCTAAAGGTTTATTTTCCATACCCGTTTGTTTTCGTTCTTGCAAAAGTACAGGATTAATCACAATCGACAAAAAAAAACGGACCGCTTCGCAGTCCGTTTCTACGCCTTCAACACAGTATTTTATCAAAGATCCGATTCGTCGCTTTCAGGAAGTTCCCCATTGAGAGCTGCTTTCACAACACGAATAGCCTCTTCCAGCCCTTCCTCAAATTTTTCAAAATCCTCTTTGTACAGGAATAACTTGTGTTTCTCAAAACTCGGCTGTCCATCATCACCAAATCTCTTCTTGCTCTCAGTAATCGTGAGATAGTAATCGTGATTGCGGGTTGCTTTCACGTCGAAGAAATAGGTCCTCTTTCCTGCTTTCACTGCATTGGAATAGATCTCGTCTCTGTCGTCCATTCCATCCATGTGTTCATATCCTTCCATTGTTCTTCAATTTGATTTGATTTTGCCTGCCAAATGTATCACTTTTTTAGCCATTTCTGTCGTTTATCGAGAAAAAAACGCAGATTTTTATCAAATTCATTGGGAAAAGGCTCAAGAAGTCGTATTTTTGTAAACTCTAAATAGCAAAAACATGTTTTGGACTCTTTTTATCATCGTCATCGTCCTTGTAGGAATCGCTTTTCTGGGACTTGGGATTTCAACTTTCTTCAGCAAGAAAAAGAAATTCCCGGACATTCACATCGGCCGCAACAAGGCCATGCGGGAGCGGGGCATATCGTGCGCCCTGACCACGGATTACAAAGAGCGGATGAATTACAAGCCCATCCAGAAACAAGACCCCAACAACTAATCCTAAGGGTGTCCGACCCTTCCGACACAAGCCACACTGACCCGGATGTCCGGCACCCGGCTCAACTCGCGCAGGCAAGATTTAATGGTGGAGCCGGAAGTAATCACGTCATCGAGCAGCAACACGTGTTTCCCCCGCAAAAGGCTCTCGTCCTGCAGCCGGAATATATCTTCCACGTTCCGGCTTCTTTCTTTCACTTTGGTTTGCGAAGGATTATTGACGACACGACAAAGCGCGCCATCCGCGATCTCCACGTCAACAACCTGCCGTATTCCCTCGGCAATCACCCGAGACTGATTGAATCCCCTCTTTGCCTCCTTTTTCTTATGCAAAGGAACCGGCAACACTGTGTCAAATTTCACGTCAGCCGGAAATCGCCGAGCCAACATTCTGCCAAGCATCCATCCGATTTCCCGGCGGGACTTGTATTTCAAAGCGTGAACCAAATAACGATACGGACTTTGACGATTATACACATACAGCGCATAGACTCCCTCCACCAGCATGATTTCGTTCAACTGTCGTTCCAGTTCCTCGTGCCCCAAACGATAATACGGGAATGACATCAAGCAAGAAAGGCACAAGAACTCCTCGCCTCTCACCAATGGCTCCCCACACACGACGCAAAGACGCGGAAACAGCAAGTGCAAAAACGATAAAAACCAATCTTTCAATCGCATTTCATTTTTCTCAAAAATACGAAGAAAAAACAACATCGCAAAAGAAATGGCCAAAAGAAATACTCTTGACCATTTCTTTTTCTTTCATCACTTTTTTCGAAGCACATTCTCTATCTGTATTATGATACCCTCATAATGAGCAACATCTTCCGCATTTGCAATTTTCACTTTTTCTTGCACCAATTTTAATATCTTCTTTAAGAAGAAGACATTATACCCCAAAGACTCATCAATTGTCTCCACACCTATTTGTTTTTGCCAATTATACGGATCTTTTTGCACATGCATTTTGTCCATCCATAATTGTGTCGCAATAATACCTCGTCCATGCTCTCTCTCAAAATCTATCAATGGTTCTCGCAAACGACGAAGCAATCCGTCTCCATCCAATCCCATTTCTATACACTCATCCACCGACAAATCAATACAAGACTCCATCTGACCAATTCCCGTCCAATTTTGCAGGGGCATGCCTTTTTTTACCGCAAAGGCCACATCCGCCACACTTGCCCGCTGCAACAATTTATCTGCTTCTGTCAATTTTTTATTCTTAATCGTCGGCTCCCAAACACCTTCATACAAATCATCATAATAATTTTTCATCGTATAAGGATCTTCAGACAAATGTGATATCAACATGATCCTAGGCGCCAGTGAAAATAATTGACGCGCCAATAAACTTTGCGTAAACAAATAATTTTTCGTTGAAAAAACTTTAGAATACAACGGCTTTTCTGACAACCACTCACTATTACGCATTTGCTTTATAACCCAACGTAACGAGGTTTGTTGTATGTTTCGATCCACCGGCACATAACGCTTTACATCTGTAGCTTCATTTATTGGATTCAAGTAAACACCTCCCACTTGACACAACACATTATAAACATATTGAAAGTATTGCGACGCAATTCCGTAGCATAATGAAATTCGGTATTCATAAGTTTCGTCATCGTCAATCCATTCCATAACATGCGGCAGAATATATTTCAGATTCCGAATTCCATAATCACTAGCCTTTAATGGGTCATCACCCAAATCCTCTGCTAACGCACTCGGATCATAAACAAAAGACACCTGTTGTTGGCCATAACGAAACATAGGGTCTCCTGCTTTTTCATTAATCCATTCTTCAAGTATTTCTTTCTCTTCCCATAACGTTTTATTGCCCGGAACCGGCGAATACAACCATTTGATCGCATAATAGTCATACACTCCCAAATCAGGAGGAGTAAGTTTCAATCCTTGATCCCCAGGCTGTGCCACATAATTAAAACGCGCATAATCCATAATAGATGGTGTCGTTCCATATTTTTGTGTGAAAGAGGCACTTCGTAAAGAATCAACTGGATAAGCATGAGAAGCTGCCATGTTATGCATCAATCCCAAGGTATGCCCGACTTCATGGGCAGCCACATAAACCATAGCTTCATACAACCGGTCTTCTGGCAACATCCTGGCTCTTACAGTTTCATCCACTTGCGCAGTTTGAATAAAACGCCACTGTGTCACCAACTTCACAATATCATTGTAGATAATCACTGAAGCATTTACAATTTCTCCCGTTGTTGGATCCACCCAGCTTGGTCCCATTGCATTAGCCACACCCGCCGGACAATAACGAATACAAGAATATTTCAAATTGTCAGGATCAAAAGCGGGATCATCCGAAGGAAAATCTTTTATTTGAATCACATTCCTAAAACCTATTTTCTCAAAAGCCTTGTTCCAACTCAACACCCCTTCTCTGATTGCATCTTTCCAATTCGCAGGGAACGCCGGATCCAAATAATAAACAATCGGCTTTAAAGGTTCCACCATCTCCCCTCTTTCCCAAGCAAGCATATCTTTTGGCTCCAATCGCCAACGATTCGCAAACGAGTAATATTGCACACCTTCATCCGTAGAAACATTTTGTTTCCCCGTCAGAAAAACACCAAGTCGAGGATCTGATATCCTCGGTTTCATCTTGCTCTCAGGCAACAACAAAATCGAGGTTACTGTTTTTACAAAAATATTTCCCATCTCGACTCTATATATTGAAGCTGAGGCATTACACTCAAAGACATCACTTCTTTCTATCGAGATATTATCATCAAACACTTTAATCCCATCCAAAGACGACAGTCCATCTTTTCGAACCCCTTTAATTGGCAAGCCCCACAAAGCACCTCCTATCGGCTTCAACCTCTCATCATCAATTATTTTATTCGCTTCAAAAACGACAGCCGAACTATCCAAGTTATACGTTTCCACTTTTAATTTCAAAGAACGCAGATCCATCAGATTTATCCGTGCCGCCTCCTGCAATTCTTTCGTTTGATTCATCTCAATATAAGACTGACAATCATTCATATAAATCACGCTATCCTCCTTTACAAAACGAACGTGAAGCGGTGTTCTTAGTTTATAACCGACATTAATAACAGAAGGCTCGCTTGTTGCCGATGGCGTTGCCGCAATAAGCACATCCCTCCCCAAATACTTTAACGGATATTCAAAATATATTTTATCTCCAAGCCTGTGAACCGTAATAAAACCACCCTCAAAAACTTGATGAGATTTTCCTCTAAATAAACGCTCATAACGAGTTTCTTCTTTTATAGCGACCTTTTGCGTCGTGGCATCCTCTTTATTTTTCTTTTTACGCTCACTCGCACTCATCACTCCCAACATGAAAAATAATCCTACAAACAATAATAACCCTCTTTTCATTTTACTTTGTTTTTATTTCTAATTTCTGCAAAAATATTTTACCTCTTTTTTTATGAGACTTTACCGCATCCATCGACATCCCCGTTATCCTGCAAATCTCTGCATTTTCGTATCCATCCAACACCAAGTCATATACTTCTTTCGTACGCTCCGGCAATTTTTTAACCATTTCCCGCAAAACCTGCCATACCTCCTCCTCAAAAACATTTTCAACAAACACAAAATCTTCTTCCCTCAAATTTTTCAAATACTCTCTTTCATACTTATTCCGCCGAAGCAAATCGATACATCCATTATGTATCACTGTATAAAAATAAGATTTCAAGTCCGCTTCCGAAGAAAATTCCCTCGGATGACAGAAGAAACGATAAAAAGCGTCTTGCACGATATCCTCTGCAACATCTTTCACCCCGACATATTTCATCGCAAAGGAAACAAAACAACTATAGAATCGAGTAAAAAGAACACGAAAAGCCTTATCATCCCGTTGCGCCAAACGAGACAACCAAACCATATGCTCATTTTCCAACATCTCTTCCATAGTTGTTTTGCATTTAAAGATTAATAATACAACATTGCTTTTACACCTCCATCATAATGTTTAGCCCAAACGACCTGCGCCTCTATCTCTACAAAAGAAAAGGGATCGTCGTACAACTTAGTAACATAAAGATCTCCATCATCAAAAGCGGCGGCAAAGACTCGTCCATTAAAATAACGGTTCCATCCATTGGCACCTGTACTATTCCACGTGCCTGTCAATACAAAATCGGTTATCGTCTCTTTTTTATCAAAACGGCATATAAAGGTGGCCGTCTGTCCATCAGCAGACAATTGATAAATCGTATTGCCCACCGAAAAGAAGACCTCATCTTGATAAGTTCGGGCATTGGTATTTAACCGGAAATGTATTTCTTTCCCAGAGGCAAGCAACTCACAAACATCAGGACCCAACTCACGCCAATTTTTTGCCTGATAATCCAATACAAAAGGCGTCATATTATAATTACCGATATTCAAATAAAACTGTTGCATAAAATATTTATCACCTTCTTTGTAAAAAATCACATATGTTCCATAGATAAATACTTTTGTTCTAGGTGCCAACAAAGCAATTACCTCTTTATCAAATTTATCCAAATTCACATAATTAGGAATTGTTTGAGCCGCCTGAGCCGCATTCGTCGGATTGGCCAAATTAAAAAATTGATAATACTCATAATTCAGAGGAGACGTGGCTAAGGCTAAAAAGCGTTGCCGGTCTTTATCATAAACTACCGACAACGGATACCACAATTCCGTCACAATATCTGCCGCATGAATAACTTCCATTTCTGCCTCCACATCATTAGGATCTTTATAAGCCAATGGTTGATCTGTGAAACGCCCCGTATTAGGGACACCATTATCATAATTTACTCTAGTATAAAGATTTCCATTTTCATCTTGAAGTATATTGCTCTTGCCGACCGTAACCATTTTCACAGGAACCATGTCAACCGGAGGGGTAACAAACTCCTCTCCCAAGGGAACGACCTTCTCCATAGTTTTAGCATTGACAGACATCGATTTTTGCCATTCTTTATCCAAAAACAACAAACCAGAAGTTTTATCCGAGTCACTCCCTTCAGTCCGACAAATTCCCACCGGATTGACCCCTGGGAGTGATTCCCCATCATTAAATGTCTCATACACATTTTCATATCCGTTATACACCGTGAATGTAAAGTTCGGGATAACCTGCCCTTGCCACTCCGCATTCGCCTCATACCAATAACGTTCAATAAAATCAAACACTGTTTTTCCCCCATGCATACCCAACACAGCAATTCCACTCCCCCACGAATCGTGGACATCTATCGAAAACTGATACACGCTGGCACTCTCCCCTTCCGAACGGTGAAGCACAAGGAAACCGTAATCTTCCCTCTGTGTTACCGTATATCTAAAAGATTTCCCATAGCCAACCGTAGTATACCCTATGCGCCATTCATAAATCAAAGAATCGCTACCTTCATATGCGGCGTTAGCCTCAAGCTGCAACTCTTCTCCTGCCCGAACCTTAAATATCGGAGCATATGTGGCTGTCAATTCGTAACTATTCCCCGTAGACAAATCCACCAAAGTCACGGAATCAGGCAACAACACATCAGCATAGTCAAGATTCGTATGATCTTCCAAACAAGCTGTCAGTGTAAAAAATAATCCTATCACAAAAAATATCTTTCTCATATTCTGTCTCTTTTTAAATATTAACCTGCAATTGGCACTGTCATCAACGTCTTCCCATCACTTTCGTAACGAGGGTTTGCCTCAAGGGATCGCTTAAACATCAAGGCATAACTCCGTTTTGCCGAAGAATCAAGTTCTCCAAACTCCCGAATCCCCGTCACTTCGACAAAAGCGTCATACTTTTCTTTGGAGAATGTCCCCAAATAAGCTTGTTCAACAGCGTATGTCCACCAATCCGGACGCATAAAGATGTCTCCAACGACAAATTCAACATACAACGAATCTTGCATATATGTTTGGAAATTTTCATTTGAAACAAGTTTTATCCTCACCCTTTTGGAGGCCTCTTGCAAAATAGGCCTACGAAAGATTGTCACTTTCATTGAATCCCGATTCACCCCTTGCGCATGGAAGATTTGTTCTTCATTCAATTGGACACAATCATCAGGCATATCCGTAGAATCCGTATCGATTTCTACCCTGAAAGTCAAATCTTGCTCCAAATCATAACCTCGAAATTCAACCGGCACATAAAAATCTTTATGAGTAACAGTATCGTCTTCATAAGCGAACGAATATTCCGTCAAATAATACGTGGCATCCCCCTCCAACGCATCATAACAAAATTTAATAAAACGCGTATCCACGAAATAATCAGCCTCATCATAGGAACAAGCCACGACACCGAATAATGCTGTCAATAAAATAAATAATCTCGTCTTCATATCATTATGTCTTAATAGTTACATCAAACTCCAGCTTCTGAATCAGGCACAGGCAACACAAGGTTTCCATTGTTTGCCGTATTCCCAGCAGAAGAACGCAAAGGTAGATTCAACCTTTTATACATAAACACAATTTGACCCTCACTCAGATATTCCCGTCTAAATTCTTGAACTAATTGTTCCATAAAATCTTCCTTGGTTATATCTTGTGGTACTTTCAGTACATCATTATTCCGCGCCTCCACAAATTGATTGAAATAATAAATCGCGTCATCCTTGTAGTCATCAAAACTACTTTCCGCATAAATAAAATAAGCTTCCGGTATACGCAAAACTGGCATTATATATTGCGCCGCAGTCATCTGATCCAAAGACAGACCATACAACATATATTTTGAATGCACATTCCCCGGTATCGCCTGCAAACGGCAATCATCACCATTGGCCGCAAAAATTCCAACCTTATCATCAATAGCCAACAAAGTCGAGGAATTTTGTCCAAAATAAACATTCGTCCAATCCGGTTCGTTTCTATTATACGTGCCGAATAAAATCTCTGTTTGCAATCTTGGTTCAATGTTCTCCAAGGCCGCAGGATCGCCTATCATCGCCGCATTAGTAAATTTCAACGGGCTCAAGGCCTCTGTCGCTGTTACAACCACAAACGCATTTTCCCTGGCTTTTTCCATATCACCAGCCCACAAACCCACCCGGGCCAACAATAAAGAAACCGCATAATAATTCAAGCGATTACACCTAAACCTAAAAATCTCATCTTCCACCGCCCCACTTGAACTATTCAATAATTTTAATCTATTCTCCACTTTTCCATCCCACCAAGACAATTGATATCCGCGTCCGGATGTTGCCGCATCAAAAGGCTGCAACAAAACTTTCGCCGAATCCAAGTCAATCATGATTTTCTCCAACACTTCATTCGTTTCCAAAGGCGGATTTACTTCTGAAGGATATTGCGTCACATAAGGAACTGTTTTTGAGGTACCCCCATCAACTATCGGAGCTTGGGCAAATATCCTGACCATTTCAAAATGCATCATAGCCCTTACAGCCAACGCCTCCCCGATAATCATGTTTTTCACATCTTCTTTCCCTATAAATGTCGTATTGTCATTTGCAATATTTTGCAACAAATTATTAGCCTCTGCGATAACTCTAAAGCTTTTTTCCCATATATTCTTTGCGATATTCTTCGCTTCTTCTTTGTCATATTCATAATTCATCAACTGCACATATCCGGGGAAACTTGACTCATTCGATTCTATCGCATAACTATGGCCCCAAGCTTCCATGGCCCCCCACACCATCTCTTTTCCCCACAATTCAGTTGAAGACATATCCACATACAACCCATTTAACGCTATATAATAACCCTGTTCGCTTTCAAATAAGGTCGTCTCATATATATCCAAATCAGGTTGCACATCTAACCATTTATCACATGATGAACAAACAAATAACGCCACCACATAAAATACATTTATCACATGTTTCATAACTGCCACTTTTAAAAGTTTATATCCACAGCAAAATTATAGGCTCTAGCAAAAGGATAGGATATTCCCCTCTCTTGTTTAATCGTCGAAGCCCTAAACACATCATTCATCGTAAATGTGAATTTCACCTTATCCAACCAAATCTTACGGACCCACGAACTCGGCAATTCATATCCCAAAGTCAAAGTTTGCAATGTTAGCGTATTGTCATCTTGAATAAACCGACTTGTCGGATTTGTCGAGATTTCCCAATCTTGCAGACTTTTATAACGAGCGATATCCCCTGGTTTTTGCCAACGCAAATCAAATACCCGTTTGTCCACATTATTTTCCAAGTTAGCATTTTCAATCTTGGAAGCCAATGTTTCGTTATATTGTTGTCCTCCATAAGTATACATAAAATACAGATCCAAAGACAACCCCTTCCACAAATAATTCAGATACAAAGCCCCATTAACTTTAGGTTCCGTATTTCCTAACGCCATATTCTCAGAAGCGATCCAATCCCCTCCTACTGTTCCGTCTTTATACATAAACAATTCCTTACCAGTCTGAGGGTCTATTCCCAAAGAGTTCATAGCCCAAATGGATGTCACTGAGGCTCCTTCTTCATACTTAATCAAAGGCCTTTTTATCGTTTGCCTAAAGTTAACCGTTTCTTGATATTCCTCTTCAATACGTCTATTATAAGCTGACAACGCATCTGATATTTTCTTTATCTCATTATGGTTTGCCGCAAGGTTTCCTCCTACATAAAGCAACATGTCATTTTTATTCAGCAGTCGCATTCGCAGATCTAATTCGTATCCATTATTAACCACCTCGCCAATATTAGCTTTATAAGAAGTGAAACCAGAAGATGAGGCTACATTCATATCTGCGACCAAATCTATCGTGCGACGGAAATAATATGTACCTTGAAAAGTCAACAAACCATAACCGATATTCAAATTTCCACCCATATCTGTTATTCTTGTTTTTTCCCACTCCAGATTCTTGTTACCCAATGTGGTTAGCACACCACCGATTCCAGTCGCATACACATCATTTCCCCCTTGCAAAGTGTAAACCGTCCTCGCTGTTTCCGCTGGGAAGTCTGCTTTTCCTGTCGTTCCATAAGAACCTCTAATCTTCAACTCCGTTAACCAAGGCAACTTTTCTTGCACAGAAGAATAATTATGTATGTTAACCCCTATTCCCACAGACCAAAAAGGAGCAAAATGTTTTTCCGTGCCAAACACGGAATTTCCATCCAAACGTCCTGAGATATCAAGCAAATAAATATTATTATACGTATAATTCAACGACAGCACCGCACCAAACAAACGAGTTTTCTCTGATGTGGTCGTCGGAGCCTCAGGCACTTCTTGTGCAAACTGAGGATTAGAAAAACCTCCTGCCGGCAAGTCTCTCAAATAGGAACCTTGAGTTTCATTCTTTTCCTCCTGCCAGTTCACTCCCGCCATCAAATTTATACTATGGAAACCCAGCATCGTGTTATAATACAAAAAGTTATTATTTTCCACCACCGTCGCCCAAACATCTTCCAAAGTCAGTTCCCCTTTGTAGTCCAGTCCGACATAACGTCCTGACTCTGGAGAATAATACACATTCCTTCTTGCCACAGCATATGTGAAAGACACACTACTCTTGATACTCAATTTTGGTGTTATATAATATTGCATTACAAAATTGTCGTTAAACTCTTTCTGTTTCGTCTTATTATAATTACCTATATGCGCCTCATACAATGGATTAGGTTCCGTGCTACCTGTCGGTTTCATGATATTTTTCAATAATTCTCCATTCTCATCGATAAACGTATAATACGGATTCATTGTCGTATAAGTACTGAAAACACCATAAGGAGATTCGGAAGAATTCGTCGCCGCATAAGAAGCGATATTCCTAAACACCAAACGTTTCACATTATACTGCAAATCAAAACTTAACCCGAAACGCTTACGATAAGAGCCTTTCATCACTCCATTCTCTCCAAAATAGTTAAAATCCAAACCATAACGTAAACTTTTCACTCCGCCTTCCAATCGCACATAATGCTTATGATTGGCTGAATTTCGAACAGGCTGCGCCAACCAATCCGTATCAACCCCTCTTTCTATCTCATATAGCTTCTTTTCGTAATATCCTTGCTCCCATGGCCAATCACTAAACAGCCCTGCGGCTTTTTCCGCCTCCAATTTTTCTCGGGCATTCATCAGATTATAATCGCTCAAGTCTGGCACCTGTAAATTCAAATCATAATTATATGTGATCAATATCTCGCCTTCTTTAGGCGCAACTGTCGTAATCACAATAACTCCATTGGCAGCCCTTGACCCATAAATTGCTGTCGCCGCAGCATCTTTTAATATCGTAATACTTTCTATCCTATTGACATCCATGTCAAATATCTTAGAAACATTCACCTCAAAACCATCGACAACGAAAGTCGGAAGATTTGGGTCATTAGCCAACACACTTTCCGAAAGAGAATTCGCCAGTTCCTCTGTAGAACCTAGTCCTGAAGCTCCACGTATTCGAATATCAGGCAAAGAATTCGGATCAGAACCCATCAAATTATTTGTTGCAATCCTAAAGGACGGATCCAAAACCGAAAGAGCTTTCAGCACATCTGTCGGTGCGATTTTCTTAATTTCTTCTTGGGTAACCGTACGAGCGTTACCTGTAAAAGATTGTCGAGAAACATTCCCGTACCCGGTCACCACCACATCATTAATTTGCACATTATCATTTTCCATGATAATTTTTAAATCCTTCTTATTATCTGGAGCGATTTTTACTTCTTGTGACTTCATTCCAATAAATGAAAAAACAAGCGTGTAAGTAGAATCTTGAGATGGCAATGTAATTGTGAAAAAACCTTTTTCATTTGAAGCCACCCCAATGCCTAACCCCTTAACAAGCACTGTCACTCCAGGCAAAGCCGTCGCACTCCGATCAAAAATCCATCCTCGAACAGTTCTTGCTTTTTCAAGCGAAACTTGTTCCATTCGGCTTGGAATAATTACAAAAACATTTTCTGAATATGAATACGAATACTTTTTCGGTCCCAAGACTTTGTCAAGTACTTTTGTCACTTCTTCTTGTTCTACCACAATAGACACATTCCCAATTATTTGTACATCGCGAGGATTTATCACAAAGGAATATCCCGTTTGCTTTTGAATCTCTCCAAATAACGTCATAACTGGAACATTTTCCAAATTTAAGCTAACTCTTCTATTTTGCGCAGAGACCACATCGGACATTACAACGGAAAAAAGTACAAGAAATAATGTCACTCTTAACATGTTCTCAAACTTCTTAATAGGAAGCGTTTTTTTTCTTACATGTCTGTTCATTGTTTTAAATTTTAGTGTTCATTTTTTGGCTAGCAGCCTTTATTTTATTAACAAGGTACCTTCTATTAACTCAAGTTTCACATCAACTAATTTTTCAATTGCCTTTAACAAACTTGCGAGATTCTCTTCTTTCAATACATAACAAGAAATTCGTTTATCCCTTAATGTATCATTAACATACATAATATTAAAGTCATACCACTCTGACAAACGCACCAAGAAATACTCTAACGATACGTTGTCAAAAACAAAAGCGCCATCTTGCCATGCCACATAAAGCTCAGATTGTACTTCCCTTATTGCCACTTCCCCTGTCTGTAAATCATAACTTGCCATTTGAGAAGGTTTTAATTTATACTCCTTTCCTCCATCTTTTAATGAAACACTCACACTACCTTCCACAAGAACTGTTTCCTCTTTACTTTCTCCCCGAGTATTCACATTAAATTCCGTACCTAATACTTTGATTGTTTGATTAGGAGTATGTACTAAAAAAGGACTCTCTTCATTTTTAGCGACTTTAAAATATGCCTCTCCAACAAGAAAAACTTCTCTTGATTTACACATAGAAGTCATATATTTTAATCGAGAGTTTGCATTCAAATTAATCGTTGTCCCATCTTCAAGCCGAAATGTAAACGTTTTTTTCATCGGTACTATTATCTCTCTACACTCATCTTTTGCCTCTATCGTCTTCGAGAAAGCACGAGCCAACGTATCAATTGTTTTTGACAACACGATTGTTTCTTTTTCTAATTCATTCAACACAATAGAGTCTCCTGAAGACAAAACAAGAGTCACATTAGGTTCTACAACTACGTCACTATTTAGAAGTCTTTCCCCGACAGGAACAAACCATGCGACAGCATACATCACCAACAATACTGCCGCAATGCTTCCAAACATTCCCAAACGCACCAAATATTTCCGTCTCTTTTTTCTCCTTAACACATTTTCCATCGCAGCTACAACATCTAAACTTTCATCAAAACGTAATTTCTGCTCCACAAAATTTCTACTTGTAAATTTTTTAAACAACATCAAATGTCTTGGAGATTTTCTCATCCAAATCTCCAATTCCTGCCTCTCTTGTGAAGACAATGTCTTATTCAAGTAAGATCCTATTAATTTTGCAATATGAGTAATATCTTTTATTTTCATAATCTTGTTTTACAATAAAACGAACAACTCTTCAAAAAGTGGCACTTTTTGAAAAATATTTTTCCCAGAGAGTGGATTTTCAAGTTTATGGCTTATTTTTGCCGCAAAAGACATTGTATGTTTGTAGAGAATATGCCATCACGGGCCATGTTTTTAGAGGCTCAACGAGACACGACGGGCATGGAGTCGCGAAACGACAATTTTCTGGAAGCCCGCCGCAAGGAAATCCTGCGTTCCAAACATTTCCCGTTGCAATACACTTCCAAATGGAAGTCGCCATTCACACGCAACGTCTGGAACATCACGCTGACCATCAAAGACAAATCCGCGTTCTACGCACCGGAAGTGTTCTGCTATTGCCGATTCAACACGCATTGGGGTGTGGATGTGATATTTCCCAATTACGATCCGGTGGATGGCCGCCTCGAAGTGGTCCATATCACCACCCATTTTTTCAAACGCTACCGCACCCGCTATCTCGCTTTTCAGAAGAAAGATTTACAAGGCGTAGATGTCGTGGAAGAATTTATCCAGGCTAACGCCTTGATTCATTTCCCTTCCCACAAATCCGTCGGACATTTCACTTGCTGCGTGACCGGCGGAATCGCATTCGGAGAATACGACGGAGATATCACCCGGTTCACCACTTTCGTCTCTTACGAAATGCTCAAGAAAATACAAGAGAAGGTCTTGCACAGCGGCATCGAAAACCAAAAACGGTACAACGCGTTCATGGAAGACCCCGGCATGCAGCCTTACAAGCAATTTGAACTGCAAGGCCGCATATCCAGTCCTGGACGCTTCCCGTCCCTCTCTCAAAAAGACATCGACAAGTTCATACAAGAAAACCCCAACACGAAACGCTTGGCCGACATTTTCTACAAAGACGAGGAGGGATGACCCGCCTCATACTATCTCACAATGTCTTTCAACTTAACCGCCTGAAAAGTCATGTTGGCCACACTACTCTCGTAGAGAATGCCTACCGTCTCTCTGTCTATCATCGTCAAACAGGAATATCCCCAACCATACCCCTCATCCAACAGCAATTGATGCTCCGGCAGCCAAGTCTCGCCTCCGTCAAGACTGACTTTGATTGTTATGTTCTTGCGTTCATTGGTCGTGTTCGGATTTGAGAAAATCAACAAATCCCTCCCCAGCACATTATCTTCCGCCGCCACGCGAATCAGACTCGCCATGCACACCGGATCCTGCAACGCCTTGCGCGAGGAAACATGCTCCCGCCAACTCAGCCCCATATCCTCCGTCACAGCCACAGCCCGGCTTCCTCCCCGGTTATCCCGCATATTCAGCATCAACACGCCGGGTTCCAATTCAACCACCTGCGCCTCCGTGGTGTTTTCCCTTGCCGGCCGATGCAAACGCCAGGTCTGTCCCCGGTCTTCACTATACATAATCCCGGCGTGAGGGACTCGTCTCTCGTCTATGAATTGAATCGGGAACACCAACATGCCGTTTTCCATCGTGATTCCCCGTCCCGGGCCTTGCAATAAAAAAAACCATTCAGGCAATTTCACCTGCTCGGTCAGGTTTATCGGCCCGGACCATGTTTTCCCGTCATCCTCGCTTTTCACCGCGAGCAATTGAGCCGTGGCCTGCTTGCTCATTCCTTGGCGAGAAGTTCCCCACGCCCGCTGATTTCCCATCCCATGCGTCCACGCCGCGACAATCCACACCGTGTTCGTTTTCTCGTCCACCAATATCGCAGGATCCCCCACTCCATTTTGAGCCGAAGGCAATCCTTCGTTTTCTCCCAACGCCAAAGGAATTCTCATCTTTTCCCAACTCTTTCCCCCATCCGTGCTGCGGCTCAATCCCACGTCGATATGCTCTTGCAAATCCGCCGCCCCGTTATGCCGCACATCATACACGCCCAACAATGTCCCCTTCTCCGTGGTCACCAAACCGGGAATGCGGTATGCGGCGACCCCGTCGTCCCCCGCATGGCGCACCCCCACTCCCATTCGGTGAACAATGCGCTCCGGCGACACCAGCCGCACATCCGCCTCCCTTCCATCCACCCTTATCCCTTCTATCCGAACGGAGACTTTCGTAAGCAACGACGTCCTCGGTTTCATTCTCAAACTTATCCAAAAGAAGTTACGTCCAGGAAACAACTTTTGTCCACTCCGCAGCACGACCTCTTTCCGCACATTCCGTTCCTCCGACTGCAACACGGAGTAAGAAGGATTGGCCTTCAATGTCCTTCCCGGAGCAAAAGCCGAAATATAATCCACCGGGGCGAACCGTCCTTTCCCATAATCTTGCCTGGCTTCCGTCCCTCCGTAATACAATTTCACCGCCTTGATTTCCCTCATCGGCACCTCGTCGCCAAAACGCAGGCGCACTTCATCCATGAGTTCACCTCCCGACGCGTCAATTCGAACATAAAACAACACATTGTCTTCCCGCTCAATCAACACAGGCACCCGCGCCTCTTTCACGAACACCGTGTCCACGGCTTCCGTCGGAAGGACTCCCGCGAACAACAACAGCAACAATATAAAACAACTTTTCATACACACATATATCCAAACGACAATCATTATTTCCCGCAATCACACAAAACAGGGGAAGGCGCACAAGTCCTTCCCCCGCAATCTTTCCGCTATAAAAGCTGTCACTTTTTATAAAGTCCCAAATCTTTATACTCGAAATTATTGATAAACGCGGCATGGCTGGCGACTTTCGCCTGACCGTATTTGACAAAAATCTCGGCGGATTTACAGAAACGCTCATCCCGTTGGGAATCGAGCAACAGCAGGTAGCCGATAATCACATAACCTGCCATCTCCACCAACCGGCGGGCTTGAAAATCCACATATTCCGGCTCTCCGACGGCCGTCACCTTTGCCACAGCGGCCTCGTACACGGCAGTCATGCCTTTCAATGTGTCGCGCACGAAATCCTGCTCCGGCCGTATCTCTGCCTTCTCGTATTCCTCGCGGATATGCTTGGCATATTGGCCCGTGGTCACGCCGCGAATAGCAGCCACCACCTGCAATTGGGACGTCCCCTCGTAAATGTTCGTGATACGGGCGTCCCGCACCAGCCGCTCCACCGGATAATCTTTCATATACCCGGACCCGCCGTGTATCTGCAATGCGTCATACGCTATCTGATTGGCGTATTCACTGGCGAACAATTTCAACAACGGAGTGTAAACATCCGCCAAACGTTGATATTTCTTCATCTCCTCGCGTTCTTCTTTCGTCAAGGAGCGCTCGGCGGAAATATGCGTGTACGCCTTGTACATGTCCACAAAACGGCTCGTCTCATACAAAATGGAACGGGCGCCCTGCAACTTGGCCTCCATGTTGGTCAACATCTCATAAACGGCAGGGAATTCAATGATTGCCTTCCCGAACTGACGACGCTCCTGTGCGTACTTCAATCCCTCGCGGTAAGCCGCCTCGGCAATCCCCACGGACTGAGCGCCGACTCCCAGCCGCGCTCCGTTCATCAAAGACATCACATACTTAATCAACCCTAACTTGCGTTCGCCCACCAACTCTGCCGGAGCGTCTTTAAACACCAACTCGCAAGTGGGGGAACCTTTAATTCCCAACTTGTTTTCAATGCGCCGCACCGTCATTCCGCCATTGGCCCGGTCATATATGAACATAGACAATCCGCGGCCGTCATGCGTGCCTTCCTCCGAACGGGCCAACACCAAAGAAATTTGCGCGTCGCCATTCGTGATGAAACGCTTCACTCCGTTCAGATACCACTTGCCGGTCTCCGCGTCATAAGAAGCCTTCAATTGAACAGACTGCAGGTCAGAACCGGCGTCCGGCTCCGTCAAATCCATCGCGTACGTGTCGCCCTTTGCCGCGCGAGGCAGGAAACGACGCTTCTGATCCTCGTTCGCAAACTCGTGAATCGTCTCGGCGCAATCCTGCAATCCCCAGATATTGGCAAAACCGGCGTCCCCGCGGGAGACAAGCTCCTCGGCCATCACGTAAGGCACTATCGGGAAATTCAATCCGTCATACTCCCGGGGCAACGACATGCCATACAAGCCGGCCTGCACCAACACATCGTGATTCCGTTGAGTGCCGGGAGCGTATTTCACGCGCCCGGCAATCACTTGTGGTCCCTCGTGATCCACGCCCTCCGCGTTCTCGGCCAACACATCGCCGCAAATTTCGCCCACGATATCCAACACCCGGTCATAATTATCCATCGCGTCTTCGAAGTCACGAGGTGCGGTGTCGCATTTCCCCGCGTCCGCAAAATCACGCTCCTTCAGCGCGACAATCTTTTTCATCAAAGGATGTCCCAAATGGAACTTCAAATCCTCATTGTCTGTATAGAAATTAGCCATACTCTTTAAATTAAAATCACTTGCTGTTTTTCTTGTAATACTGAATCATTTTCGGGATGACCACGTTCAAGTCTCCCGTGATAACATAATCGGCGAACTTGTTAATCGGAGCGTTCGGGTCCGTGTTGATGGCTATCACCATGGACGACTCCTCCATGCCGGCAGTATGCTGAATCTGCCCGGAAATGCCGCATGCGATGTACAACTTCGGACGCACCGTCGTGCCCGTTTGTCCAATCTGCCGCTCGTGTTCACAGAAACCGGCATCGACCGCCGCACGCGAGGCTCCCACTTCCGCGCCCAACACGTCCGCCAATTCATACAGCAAATTAAAATTCTCTTTGGAACCCACGCCGTAACCTCCGGCCACGATTATCGGAGCCGCCTTCAGGTTCACTTTCGATTTCTCCATATGCCGCTCGATTATTCTCACCACCAAATCCGCGTCCTCCAACCAAGCGTCCACGTCCAGTCTTTTCACTTCTCCCTTGTAATTGGCATCCAGCACCTCTTTCCTCATCACGCCCTCACGCACGGTGGCCATCTGCGGACGACAATCCGGATTCACAATCGTGGCCACGATGTTGCCGCCGAACGCCGGACGAATCTGATACAACAAATTCTGGTATTCTTTTCCGCTCTTCACGTCCTTGTAATCGCCTATCTCCAGACTTGTGCAATCCGCCGTCAGTCCGCTGTGCAGGAACGAGGACACCCGCGGGCCCAAATCCCGGCCCACGCTCGTGGCGCCCATCAAGGCCACCTGCGGTTTCTCCCGCTCAAACAAACGGACCAGCATCTTGGCATGCGGCAGCGTCGAATAAGGAGCCAACCGCTCGTCGTCGCCGACCCACACCACGTCCGTCCCATAAGGGAATATCTGTTTCTCCACGCCTTGCAAACCATGTCCCAAGGCCACAGCCTCCAATTTCACGCCCAATTTATTGGCAAGAGTGCGTCCTTTCGTGAGCAACTCCAAGCTCACATCGGCCACCACACCCTCTTCTATTTCGCAGTATACAAATACGCTATTCATTATCTTAACCTTTAATAATTATCCAATCGTGTGATTCGTTATCAACTCTTTCATCATGGCGTCAATGTCCGCGTCATTGGGCGCAAGCACTTTGGCCTCCTTGGCTTGGAACACCACATTCTCGATATTCTTCACCTTTGTGGGCGAACCGCTCAAACCCAATTCATTGGAATCGCAAGTGATATCGTTCACGCTCCATTCCGTCAGTTTCAAATAAGGACGCTCGTTCAGCAATTGCATGTAGTCCTCTCCCGCCTCCTGCACCTCTTGGGCGGCTCTCGCATACTTGTATTTCATCACGAAACGGGCGTTCCTCGGACGACACTCGGCAGCCGAGCCGTTCACCGTCACCACGCACGGCATGGGACATTCCACGACTTCGATTCCCCGCTCCAAACGACGCTTGATTGTCAGTCGTCCGTTTTCGCATCTTTCAATATTTTCAGCGTATGTCACTTGCGGCAAACGCAATTTCTCCGCCACTTGCGGCCCCACCTGAGCCGTGTCGCCGTCGATAGCCTGCCTGCCGCAAATAATCAAATCATATTCCAAATTGCGCAAAGCGCAGGACAGCGCGTAAGAAGTGGCCAGCGTGTCCGACCCGGCGAACGCCCTGTCCGACAAAAGGTATCCGCCGTCAGCCCCG
This sequence comes from uncultured Butyricimonas sp., assembly GCA_944320555.1. Lineage (GTDB taxonomy): Bacteria > Bacteroidota > Bacteroidia > Bacteroidales > Marinifilaceae > CALUMT01. The sequence goes on from CALUHX010000012.1 coordinate 44,846, forward strand.
CGATACATCGCCTCACGGATAATCTCGGCGGCCCGGCCCGGCCCCATTGTCAGGATATGCACGGTCGTCCCCTCTATCATATCTTTTAATCTCAAAGCCTGCTCGAGAGCATTCAAATCCTCCGGATTGAAGATGGCAGGCAACGCTGCCCTGTTTACAGTTCCGTCTGCTTTCATCGCATCTTTCCCCACGTTTCTCGTGTCGGGAACCTGCTTGGCAAGAACAACAATTTTTAGTCCTTTCATGTTATCTACTGTTTTTTGATTAACGCCATGAAACACCTTTCTGCCAACATCCACACGGGCTTCCACGGCCTTCATGTCCATAAATTTCCAAAATTCAGAGCGTAAAGATATAATTTCAAGTCGTAAATACAAAATCTCTCCCGCAATTTACCCAATTTGAGAACTTCCTAACAAATTTTATTGCCCCCGCAATCAGGCATTTTTCCTTCAAATCTCGCTCTCGGAAATATTCGCCACAAAAAAGCACCCGCCCGCGCCAGAATATATTTCTAAAATATTATCTTTGTATAATAAGATTACACATTATGAATAGTTTCCGCTTGCCTATGGACCTATTCATTTTATCTTGCAAAGATGAAGATGTTGGCGCGTCTTCATCTTTTTTATTTGCCAATCACAACCGTTTTGCCGTTCACCGAGAAACGGGCCTCCGAAATCTTTTCGAACGAACGGAACAATTCCCGCACGTCCTTGTACCTCTTCAGGTTGCCGGACAGGCGCACGTCGCGCAAATCCCCGTTTTGGAAAAACACCTCCAAATCATACCAGCGCGCCAGCTTGTCCATAATGCTTTCCAGCGTCTCGTCCTTGAAAACGAAGTCGCCCGTCCGCCACGCCACGTAAGGCAACACGTCCACCTCCTGCGAACGCATCGACCCATCCGCCTTCACAAACACGCCTAACTGATTTGGCTCCAGCCTCATTTCTTCCTCCCCGTGCCTCATCCCCACGGCTCCCCTCACCAAAACGGTCTCCACCCGTCCCTCCTGCTGGGTGCTCACGTTGAATTCCGTTCCATAAACCCGCACGCTCATTCCCTCCACCTCCACCACGAACGGTCGGGTACTGTCCGTCGCCACGCTGAAATACGCCTCCCCTTTCAAATAAACGGCGCGCTTGTCCCCCGAGAAACGGGCCGGATAGCGCAACTCGCTCTCCGCGTTCAGCCACACTTGGCTTCCGTCCGCCAGCTCCAAGGAAAACTCGCCGCCTCTCGGCACCTCTATCCGATTCATCACCCGGCCAGTGTCCCGGCTTTCGGCTTGAGCCTCGTAAGCCACGTTGCCGTCCTCGCTCACACGAATCGCCGTCCCGTCCTGTTCCGTCAACTCCCGGGCGAGCGTGTCCATCACCACCTTCTCTCCCGACGACAGGTGCAACACGGCCCGGGGACGCCCCGGCTCTATCACCGGCAACTGAGCGACAGGTCTCCGTTCCGGCTCCCGCTCCTGCGACAGCCATCCCCCGACGCTCAACAACAAAATTGCGGCCGCAGCCACTCCCGTCCACGTCCACATTCGCCGACGCCTCGTCAACCGTCGGCGCAATTCCTCAAACGACGTTTTCACCATTTCCGCCCTCATCCCCCACTCTATCCACAAGTGCAAACGCTGGAACCGCTTAAAATAAGCGGCATTCTTCTCGTCACGCTCCACCCATTCCTCGACCGCCCTCCTCTCCTCCGGCGTGGACTCCTTCAGCAGGTAACGCAACAATTGCTCGTCTATCTCGTCTCGTTCTATCATATCACATGCGTATTTCTACACATAATACAGCCAAGAGACAAAAATCATTGAGTCAAATCCGACTTTTTTTTCAAAAAAAACAGCTGAATCAACTTAACCGGGTCATCCCCAAGCGTCTGGCGCAACCGCTTCAACGCCGACACCAGCAACGAATTCACCGTCGCCACCGAAATTCCCAACTCCTCCGCCAGCTCCTTGTACTTCTTTCCCCGCAGATACACGCCTCGGATAATCTCCTGGCTGCGGGCGGGCAATTTCCCCACCTCCTCCTCCACCCGGCGGAACACGTCGTCCGTGAAACTGTCGTACTCCTCCCACGGAGAGTCGTGCAAGGCCACGTCGCAAGCGTTCGCCAGCGGGTCCGCCTTCTCCAGCTTGTTCAGTGCGGCATTGCGAACCGCGGTGAAAAGATACGACCTCAATGTCTCCGGCAACAAACGCTCGAACCGTCCCGTCTCCCACAACTTTAAAAAGAAATCCTGCACCAAATCCTCCGCGCACGCCACATCGCGCAAAAAAGTATCAGCCCAAACCACCAGCGGCTTGTAGTAAGAGGTAAAAAGCAATTCCATCCCCTCCATCTTGCGCTTCCTCAACAACGAACATATTTCAAAATCCTTGGCCGACGTCATACTTTTTCCAACATATCGTTCGCAAATCTAAATGATTTTTATCATATATGCAACGGCATCAGACTATCAGGCGAATTTCTTTTTTCTTCTTCCCACCCTTTTCACAGAGTCATTACCGGGTTATCCCGCCGTTGTCATTGAGATGGAACGTTTCACCATCGTTTCAGGAACATTTCTCCGTCGTCCATAAACGACCAAGAAACGTTCCAAAAACATTCCTGAAGAAACTGTGTGCGACGACAACGGTAGGATAACCCAAGGAAAAGGGTAGGATTAAGGTAGGAAGACGGGGTGTCCATTTTTGGGGAAATGCTGCCACAAAAAGAAAAGGAAGGTCGGCTGAATACGGAGAGACCGCTCTCCAACCGCGCAAACAGCGGAAAAAATCACCGTCCCAACAGTTGGCGCAAAAAGAATTGCAACAAATCCGGTCTCAGCAACACCGGAAAGACGAATCCGTAAACGGCCCCCCAGAAGTGGGCGTTATGGTTGATATTGTCGCCGCCCCGCTTCGCCATGTATTGGCAATAAAAAAGATAAACGACCCCGAACAAAATGCCCGGTATGGGAACGGCGGCAAAAAGATAAATCTTGTTCCACGGATCGAGGAATATGGAGGCGAACAACACGGCGGACACCGCCCCCGACGCCCCAATCGAGGTGTAGTACACGTCATTCCGGTATTTCCACACATCGTAGACCGAAGCGGCGATCATCCCCCCGAAATACAAGAAAAAGAAAGCCCCCCGCCCGAAACCGAGCATGGCGAAATACTGTTCTATATATAATCCGAAAGAATAGAACGTGAACATGTTCACCAGCAGGTGCATCCAATCGGCGTGCACGAATCCGTGCGTGACAATGCGCCACCACTCATTGTCACGCACCATGCGCCAAGGCATGCAGGCCAGTTTGTAAAACAATTCCCGGTTCCCGAAACACACAATCGAGACCACCGCTGTAACAAGTACGATTATCAATGTCATCTTTCTTTCAATTTTAGGGCACTAATTTAATAAATAAACGGATGATACCGCAAAAATATCCCCGGGCGTGGGCGATTTTTCAACTGCCGCGCACCCGGGGAGGCGTGATTATTTATTAATGTGCAAGTTATGAGTCACAATCCGTAGCCGGCGACATCGCTTATAATTTTAGGAATATCCGTATTGTCCAAACGACCGGAGAACAAGTCGGCTCCCACCCCGATGGCATAAACGGGGACCGGAGTGGCAGAATGTCCGTCGCTCGCCCAACTGACATGCGCTTTGGTGTTCAATATGCCGACCGCCAACACAGCCAACGGCTCGTCCTCGGAATACAGTGTCTTCACCATATCAAAACTTTTCCCGGAGAATGTCTCCTCGTAGCAATCCGACAACGCCTTCTCTTCTTCCGCAGTCAATGAAACCGCATTCCAAAAACCTAAACTTTCGGTCAGTAATTCCTTCAAATCATTCCAAGCCACTTCTTTTCCGCCAGCCGCCTTCCGCAGCCGCCTCATCTCGCCGGACAAAGCGGAAAGCGACATTTTCTGATTAGTCAATAACTTTAAGTTCAAGTCGCTGGAGCCGTTCCCCAACACAAGCCCTCCCGTCTCGTGGTCGGCCGTCACTACAATCAGCGTCTCATCCGGATGTTGCAAGTAGAAATCATAGGCGACACGCACAGCCTCGGCGAAATCCACCACTTCGCGGAGGACCGTCGCCCCGTCGTTCGAATGGCTGGCGAAATCAATCTCGCCTCCCTCTGCCATCAGGAAGAATCCCTTATTCTTTTTCATCAAAAAATCAATCGCCCCGCGGGTCATGCCCGGCAAGGTCATGTCGCCCGGTTTTCGGTCGATGGCGTATGGCAGCGCGTCCGCTTCCGAATCCTGCACCACCAACAATTTCGAGGCTTCGGAAATCGCCTGTTCAAAAGCGTCCATGCCCCGGGCCACCACATAACCGGCTTGCTCGAAAGAGTCATACAAATTTGTGCTCCCGTCTTCCGACACGGCTCCCAACACCCGCGCCCCTCCGTACAAATCAAATCCCCGCTCCACGGCATCCTGGCCGATTTCGAAATACATGTTTCGGCTTTTCTGATGGCTGTAGAACGCTGCCGGAGTGGCGTGGTTCATGCCCACACTCGTGATAATCCCCACGGGAATCCCCAAACCTTGCGCCCGCTCGGCAATCGACGCCACGGATTTCTGTCCCAGGCTATCCAACCCCACAATGCCGTTCCGCGTCTTCACTCCGCAAGCCAACGCCGTGCCGGCGGCGGAGGAACAAGTGATGGCATTGTAAGCGGAATACGTGGTGATAAAATCACGCACCGGGAAACCGGAAAACGAAAGCGCTTCCGTCCCAATCCGTCCCTCGCATTCGGCTAAAAACATTTCCGTCCCGTTCACCTGGTTCATGCCCATCCCGTCACCGATAAAAAAGAACACGTATTTTGCCCTGGGCGACTCGCTCCGGCAAGCCGCCAACAACATGCCCACAACAAAGGCCAACATTAAAAAACTTCTTCTGTACGTCATATTTTCCATTTTTAACGCCCCAAAAATATAGCGAAAAGGGGAAACAAAAAAATAAGATTTTGTTACAAAAACAGCCGGCTCCGCAAACAAGAGCCGGCTGTAAATTCATTCCCCTCTTTCTGTCAAATCGCCTGACTGATTAGGAAAGTGGCAGCCACGCCCACGATGGCATAAAGCTCTGGGAACACGGCAAGAATCAGCGTCTTGCCAAACACATCGTAACCGGCTCCTATCCCGTTTATGCCGTTAGCGCACACCTGTCCTTGGCGGATAGCCGAAAATAGACATACCAGTCCCAATCCCAATCCGGCTCCAAACACGGCGGCGGCTTGCAACCATGTGATTTCCGCCACCAACACGCCCTTCAACATAAAATACCCCAAAAAGCCATACAGACCTTGAGTCCCGGGCAAGGCGCACAGCACCATGTAATTACCAAAAGCCTCGTCATTCTTGCGCAAAGCTCCCAACGTGGCGTTTCCCGCTATGGTCACCCCGTATGCACTGCCGACACCCGACAAACCGAGCATCAGGCCCACTCCGATATAAGCTAAAATAATCTCGTTCATAATATTTCTATTTTAATGGTTTAAAATTTAACGTCTTCTTAAAGGATTATATTTCTTACCTCCGCCCTCGAAGCCGGAGTTTTTATAAAATTCCACAAATGTCAACCGCATCGGATGCACGAACGCGCCCAAACCCGACATGAACAGATTGACCCCATGTCCGAACAACAGAATCACCAACATAATCACCTGCTTCAACACGGGAATGTCGCCGCTCATATTTACCGCCAAATCGTTGAACACCAATCCAAGCACCGATCCGGATATGCCCAATGCGAAAAGCCGGATGTACGAAAGCACGTCCCCCAACAATCCGGTCACCATATTGTATGTGTCCCAAAGCCCCGCCCCGATATTGACTACCACGTTACGGCGCAGGTTATTGAGCACGAACACCAGCAATCCCGCCACGGCAAGCACCACGTATGTGACCACTTCCGCATTCACTCCTCGGGTCGTCAACCAATAGCAGAGCCCTCCTCCCAGAATGGCGACCAACCAGCCTATCGTGGACAAGGCCGCCGCAAAGCCGAACTGCCGCCACAAATTGACAACCTTGAGACACATGCCGAAGACAATCTGCACCGCCCCTATCATAAGCGACAAATTGAACAACCGGCTTGAATCAAGCATAATCGACTTGAACCGTTCCAACCAGGGTATCTGCACGTCCATCAACCCAATGCCGAAAAAAGTACCACTGACCGTCCCCATGACAACCGTTCCCAATCCCAACCATTGCCCCAAAGAGCAAACAGGCCGCAACGAGGGAGCCACTTTCCGCTTGGCCAAAGTCAACGCCAAAAGAATCAACAATCCATAACCCGCATCGCCCAAGCAAAATCCGAAAAACAACACAAAGAACGGGGCGAAGAAAGGCGTCAAATCCAACTCCCGGTAAGAGGGCAACGAATAAAGGGCGCCAAGCGCCTCAAACAAACGGGCAAAGCGGTTGTTCTTCAACAGCACCGGGGGATTGTCCTCCGGTGTCGGTTTCGTCAACTCATACGCCACTTCCTGCTCCGCCAGCCACGAGTCGAGTTCCGCCGCCAGATGTTCAGGCACCCATCCCTCCAAGACGACTACCTTGTCGTCCAATAAACATGCGGACGCGTCCTTCACTTTCAACATGTCGCTTTCCTCCAAGACCTGCGTTTTCAACGCCTTCAGGAAATCAATCATGACGAAAGCCGCCTTGTCCAAATTCCGTTCCAACCGCTCCCGCTCCTCCTGCAAACCGGAAATCCGAGCGTCAATCTCCGCCGGGGCGAGCGTCGGAAAGCGGACCAAATCGGCATCCGGCGTTTCCTCATCGCTTTCCGGTTGAACCGTAATAAAATACACCATTCCTCTCTCCGCACAAACCACAAAAGCGTTAAAACGCTCCGTCCATTCATCCCGGAATTTCTTTTCTTCCACCGAGTAGAAACGCACCGTCCAACCGGCTTCCCGTAAAGCGGCAAGCCGCTCCCCCGGAATTTTTCCCCAAGGGGCGTACACGGCCGCGTCTTTCCGGAGAGCGACCTCCTCTTGGTCTATCTGCCCCCTGCGAGCCAACACATTTTCCCAATAGTCCACCACGGCCATGCCGTCACCCTCAACGGTCGCCCCATCCTCTCCCGTCCCGAACAAATTCCGGCAGACCGCCAATTTCTCCCGCGAAGTCTCCGCCCGCCGCCATGCGGCGACAAAAGCCGCGTCCTCTCCGCCCTCCCGCTTGGCGAACATTTTCGACAACTCTGCGATTCGCTTCAAGGCCATAAACTTCCGCTTCAACTCTTCATCCTCCGCCGACCGTTTTCTGTCCTCGTGCACATGCACCACGCCCTTTTCTCGAAGTCCCTCGAGAAAAGCTTGATAATCCTTGTGAAATATCAACAACGACAATTTTCTCATCGGTACTATCATGGCTCTTCCTCCTTCTCTTTACGGGTTTTCACTATTTTCTGCGCCGACTTGGAAAGATTTTCCTCGTCTTCCAAAAAGCGTTTGATTTTGCGAATGGCCTCTTGGAATCCGGGAATCTGCACCTTCTCGTACAAATTCACTTTTTGTGTCGTTTTCTTCCTCGCCCGGTCGAGCAACTCCATCTTTCGCATGTAAAATTCCCGCTCGATTGCGACATTGACAATCTCTTTCATGTGCTGAATCCCGTCCAGAAACCACCCGGGAGCGTTAAACAGGCTGAAATCACCAACGTCATACTCCACACTGTCCAAGACGGGAGTGGGCACTCCGGCGATATTCTTCACCGACATGTTCACGCCCTTCACAGTCAACACGCCCGGCACATATTCGTCATAAAGCTGCAACATCTCGCGTATCGCATCCAGCCGTTCCGTCAGCCTCACCTCGAACTCGTCGGCCACGGCCTTTGCCTTTTTCACTTCCGACCGCAAGGCGGACTCCTTGTTTTTTATGGTAGGCAAAGCCCGCTCCCGCATCTTGAGCTGTTTGTCAAGCTGCTGCAACGAGGTCTTGTTATATTGAAATTTCACTGCCATACCGCCTCCATTCTTTAATCCTCAAAATGCCCGTACTCGTCCGCGATTTCCTTTTTAATGCCAAGCTCGGAACGAGTGAAATACTTTCGGAAAAGCCGCCACGCCGTGTCCAACATCTCGTCCGTCGAGATATTCACGTCAATCGCCAACAAATCGTTGGAATAATCTTTTGCGAACGCCAACGCGCGCCGGTCGTAATCCGTCAAATCGAACCCGTTTTCCATTTTCGTGCGGGCGTTGGCGGCATCGGCATACAGACGGATGGCGGCGTTCATCACTTGCGGATGGTCCTTTCTCGTCTTCTTGCCAATCACCAACTGCTTCAACCGCGACAAACTGCGGAACGGATCCACAATCACCTTGCCGATTTCCGTGTCCTTGCGCAGGAACAACTGCCCTTCCGTGATATACCCCGTATTGTCGGGAATCGCATGAGTGATGTCTCCGCCTGAAAGCGTGGTCACGGCGATAATCGTGATGGAACCGCCCTCGGGGAACTGCACGGCCTTCTCGTAAATCTTCGCCAAGTCGGAATAAAGCGACCCCGGCATGGAATCCTTCGATGGAATCTGGTCCATACGGTTGGACACAATGCTCAATGCGTCGGCATACAAGGTCATGTCGGTCAACAGCACCAACACCTTCTCGTTCTTGTCCACCGCAAAATACTCCGCCGCCGTCAAGGCCATGTCTGGCACGAGCAACCGTTCCACGGGCGGTGCCTCCGTCGTGTTCACGAAACTCACGATGCGATCGAGCACCCCGGCGTTGTCAAACAAATTCTTGAAATACAAATAATCGTCATTTGTCAAACCCATTCCCCCCAAGATAATCCTGTCCGTTTCGGCCCGCAAAGCCACGTTGGCCATCACTTGGTTGTACGGCTGGTCGGGGTCGGCGAAAAAAGGAATCTTCTGCCCGGACACCAGCGTGTTGTTCAGGTCAATGCCGGCTATCCCCGTCGCAATCAACTCGGACGGCTGTTTCCGCCGCACAGGGTTCACCGACGGGCCTCCGATCTCCCGCTCCTCGCCGTCCACCGCCGGACCTCCGTCAATCGGCTCGCCAAACGCGTTAAAAAAACGTCCGCACAACTCGTCGCCCACTTTCAGCGTGGGAGCCTTCCCCAAAAAAGTCACCTCGGCGTTCGTCGGAATTCCCTCCGTCCCGGAAAACACCTGAAGCGTTATGTCATTTCCCCAAATCTTCACCACCTGCGCCAAACGTCCATCCACGACGGCCAACTCGTCATTCCCGACCCCGGTCGCCCGCAAGGTACACGTGGCTTTCGTGATTTGAGTGATTTTCGTGTATACTTTTTGAAAAGCTGTCGCCATAATGCTCAAATTTTATAGTCCTACTTCTTTCTCTCGGCGAGGATGTCCGCCACTTCCCGTTCAAATCCGACAAAGGCCTCGGATTGAAACTCGGAATAGTTCATCTGCTTGAACGCATTGATCAACCGCTTGAAATAAGGATTCACCTCCTCAAAACTTTCGAAACGGAATTCCGACCTTGCCACATCCAACACTTTCCCCAACATATACCGTTGCCGCTCCATCGAGGTCGACCCGTCCACGGGGTCGAAAGCGTCCTGTTGCAAAATCACAAAATCAATCAACTCCGACTTCCAATATACCACGTGATAATCCAATGGCACCCCGTCGTCGCCGAGAATGTCAATCTGCTCGGAAGTCTCCCGCCCTCGCACCAGCATGTTGCGGGCCTCGTTCACGTCGGAAATCCATGTTTCGGAAATATGCTTCCGGGCGAACTCCTCGAATTCCGGATACTCCAGATATTTCGAATACGAGTCCAACGTGTCAATGGCCGGATACCGCTTTGCGTCCGCCCGAGCCTGCGACAAGGCGTAGAAACAGCGAGCCACCTTTTTCGTCGATTCCGTCACCGGCTCTTTCAAATTACCTCCTGCGGGCGACACCGTGCCGATAAACGTCACGGACCCTGTCTGACCGTTGTTCAGATAAACCATCCCCGCCCGCGCGTAAAAATTCGAGATAATCGCCGACAAATCCATCGGGAAAGCGTCCTGCCCCGGCAACTCCTCCATGCGGTTGGACATTTCCCGCAACGCCTGCGCCCAACGCGATGTGGAATCCGCCAGCAACAACACCTTCATGCCCATCGCCCGGTAATACTCTCCGATGGTCATCGCCGTGTAGACCGAAGCCTCCCGGGCCGCCACGGGCATGTTCGACGTGTTGGCGATAATCGTCGTGCGCTCGAACAACTTCCGTCCCGACCGCGGGTCGTCCAACTGCGGAAACTCCGTGAAAATCTCCACCACCTCGTTCGCCCGCTCACCGCACGCCGCCATGATGATGATATCTGCGTCGGCGAACCGCGACAAGGCGTGTTGCAACACCGTCTTTCCCGTTCCGAACGGCCCGGGAATAAAACCCGTGCCCCCTTCCAGAATGGGATTCATCGTGTCTATCACCCGCACTCCCGTCTCCATTTGGCGGAAAGGACGGGGCTTGTCCACATAATTGCGGAGGGGCACTTTCACCGGCCATTTCTGCACCATGGTCACGGCCACCTCCCGTCCCTCGTCATTCCGCAACACGGCCATCGTGTCGTGTATCGTGTACTCGCCCGCCTCCGCCACGGACACCACCGTGTACTCGCCCCTCAACTTGAACGGCACCATGATTTTATGATCCAGCCAATTCTCTTTCACGTTCCCCAACCAATCGGCGGCCCTCACCCGGTCGCCCGGTTTCGCCAAAGGAACAAAAGACCATTTTTTATCGTCCTCCAATGGATTCGTGTACTCGCCCCGTTTCAGGAACACCCCTGTCATCTTGTTCAAATCGTTTTGCAAACCGTCGAAATTCTTCGACAGCAACCCCGGTCCGAGCGTTGCCTCCAACATGTGGTTCTCAAACTCCACCGGCATGCCCGGCTTCAACCCGCGGGTGCTCTCGAACACCTGCGCATAGGCAAGCTCCCCCACCACCTTGATCACCTCCGCCATCAACCGCTCCTCGCCCAAACGGATAAAACATATCTCGTTCTGGGACACCGGACCCTCCACCCGCACAAGCACGAGATTGGAAATAATGCTATGGACTTTTCCTTGCGTCTTACTCATATCGTTATACCTTTTATATATCCTACACCTTATTTAAACTCCTCGGCAAACTCGAAGCTTTTTCGGAATCTGTCGACCACCTCCATGAACACCCGCCGTCCGCTCTCGGAATCCATCCGGCTCCAACGCTCCACAATCATCAACTCCAACAAAAAGCCCAACACCTTCTCCAGCGAAAAATACTCGAATGTCACCAATTCCTCGATGAAATCCCATACCAGCAAATCCATTCCCCGTTCTCGCTCCACAAGGTTCGGATTTTCCATCCACGTCATCACCCGTTCCACATAGGGATAATCCATCGACAATCCAAAATCTTTTGCGTTCGACGAGCGCAACGCTCGGGCAAACGCATTGCCGCCGACCACCTCCCGGGCTATCTCCAGCCCGTGCTTTCGGCAAGTCAAGGCAGTCTCCAGATTTTTCACATTCAAAGAGAACTCGGCGTAACGACGCACGAAGGCGTTCCGCTGCCTCGACAGGAAATCATAGTACATGCCGCTTAACACATTTTCCGGCAACACCCCCTCCGCCAAGCGCCCCGCCCGGTAATCCGCTATGAACTTTTCCAAATAAGAGGGCAACGCTCCTGTCGGCTCTGCGATTTCCTCCTCCAGCACCGCCGCGGGAAAAACCGTCGCCGCTCCCGTTTCCGGAGCCTCCTTCCGCAACAGACGCAACACTTGTCGGTTGTCATTAGGCAGAAAGAACAAATTCATCACTCGCAAATCCCGCCGGGACAATGCCTCGCCTGCCAATTCCCGGAAATGCGCCACAGACACGGGCAACTTCCTGCTGTCCCACGCCAGGTCCGGCAATCCCGCTATCAGGCAATAATAGCCGTTCTTGAAAATCATGGCCTTACTTGTTAAACAACAGCTCTTTTGTCATGCCCCGCAAATAACGGGCAAAGAATTCCTCGAACAATTTCTCCGAGAAAGCGATTTGGTAACTCCCGTCTTTGGGCTGAATCACAAACTCGTCCTCCGACTTCCCTATTTTGAAGGCCAGCCCTTTGTCCAGCAACTCCTTGTATTTCGCCGCGGCGAAAGCCTCAAACCGTTCCTTCTCTGCCGCGGGCGCCGTCACCTCCACGTTCAGGTTTCCACCCTCCACGTCCCACTTTTTCACGAGCGTCATCAATAACTCTTCCACAAAAGTCCTGTCTTCCCATCCGCTTTTGGCCATCTCGCCCGCCACCTTCCCGGCCACCAATCCTCCAATTTCCTGCTTCAAGGCCGCCACGGCCTGCCGTGCCGCCAGCGTCATCTCCGTCTCTGCCTTTTTCCTCATTCCTTCGGCGTCCGTCATCGCCTTCCGCCTTATCTCCTCCGCCCTCGCTTTCGCCTCCTCGATGATTTTGGCTGCGTCTTCCTTCGCCTCGCGAACCATTTCCTCCGCCTCGGCCCGGGCTTTCTCCACGCCCTCCTCGTAAAGCTTTTTCGTCAAAATATCCAACCGATTATCCATATTTCATAAGTTTTAAAGGTTACTTCGCCCCGCCGGGCGAGAAATCGTGCGTAAGTTAGCATAAAAAAAAGACAAATCCAATCGTCCTTTGCGATTATTGCGGCAAAAGAAGTGCCAAACAACGCCTTTTTCCAAATACCTCCTCGACCTCTTCTGCAAAAAAACAAAAGAGGCTTCCCGAGCCACCCCCGGGAAACCTCCTCTACTCACGTTGTCATCCTTATTCCTGTTGCGTGATGAGCAACTGTTTGCTGTCCGACGCCTCCTTCCCGTTCTTCGACGTGGCGAAGCAATAACCTTTCACCTGCTCCGCCGTCCAATTTTCCGGCATGGAGAATGAAGACGTTCCGCCGGCCTCCCTTGTGCCCACTTCCAAAATCACAGCCTGGCGCAATTCGGTCTCTATCAACACCAAGTACAGCAAATCCTCCAACGCCGCATAACCGTTCATCGCCTCTTGCGCCATCGCCGATATCGAAAACTGACTCCCCGACGCGTCGAGCGTCACCGTCATGACCGGAGGAATCAACAAGCCGGAAGCCAGTCTCAACTGGTCGAAATCCACCGTCGCCACATGCTCCGCCGTCACTTCCACCGCACCCATGTTCAACGAAATAAATGCGTTCGATGTCGTGCCGGTGCCCACGCCCACGAATCCTTTTCGGATAACGGGTGTCAACCGTTTCGCCAGACTGCCCAGCTCTCGGATCTTCGCCCGCATGTCCAACATCTCCGGAGTCGGGTTGTCCCGACGGAATTTGATTTTTCCTCGGGCGACGCTTTCGCCCCGGTATTGACACATCGTCACGTTTCCCACCGACTGGGACACCTGTCCCAACAAAAATGAATTGAATATTGCCATAATTTCTCGTTTTTAAATGGTTAATTAATAATTGGTTCAAATATAAAATAGCGCTATTTTCTTGTTCTTCTGTTTTTCCTTCAATAGGCGTAGCCGTCAAAGCCGCACGCCGCCAACGCCGGGCCGGGGTCCTGTTTCCTCTCTGTCACGTCCGAGTGTCCCACCACATGGCATATCGGATACCGCTCGCGCAGCAACAGGCAAAGCTCGCGCAACGTCGTCACCTGCGCCGAAGTGTAACGGTGCCAAACGCTTCCGTCCGCATGCGTGTACACCTCGCCGGGAGCGACCACCCTCCCGCACTCTGCGACATACAACCCGTCCCGCTTCTCCAAACGCCCGAGGTTGTCCAACTCTATCCCCACCGAGCAGCGGTTCAATCCCGTCCTCCCGCCGTACTCGCTCATGCCTGCGTGCCACGCCTCCAGGTTGAAAGGAGTCAACTGAATCACCTCGCCCAGCCGTCCCACCACCACGTGCGCCGACACGTTCACGTCCGGCCTCGACAGATAAACCGCGGAGCCCGCCGCGCTCGTCCCTGCCGTGTAATGCAACACAATCATCCTTGGCCCGTCCAACTCCCGGCGGCTCTTCGTTCCGTTCAACAGCCTCACATTGCCACCGGTCAGCCAATTCTCAAAAATTTCCATAATTCCTCCGTTTTTAATTGTTCTACCTTGATTTGAATTTCCCGATGATGTAGCCTCCCAATCCTATCTCAAGCAAATCCCACAATCGGGAAGTGTCCTCCAGCACGGGCAGCGGGGTGAACGCTCCGACGAGAATAATCCCAGCGAACACCAACATCAGCAGCGGCCGCCATGAGCGTTGGAGCCAGTTCCCGACAGCCTCGCCGCGCACCACCTCCGTCCGGTTCTTCATGCTCACCGTCTCCAAGCTCGACAACAGGCGAGTGATTTCCAACTCCAATTCCCGCTTCTCCCGGGCGGGAAGCGTCAACCGGCCGACAAGCCCGCTTATCGCTTCGACCACGTTCGTCACCGGCCCTTTCATATCGCCACGTGTTGTGTCGGTGAAACACTCTTTCCGTCCGGAGCCATCCAGCAACAAAAAAGATGCGTCAGGCTTCCCTCCTCCTTCTCCAAAGGCAACTCAACCTGCCCGTCCTCCCTTGTGGCCGTCACGTTCACCACCTCGACTTGAAACGACAACCGTTCCCGGATGACGAACACCACCAGCCGGTCCTGCCGCTCCGCCTCGTCCACGTCAAGCTCGTCCGACCAACAAAGCGTCAACTGCCCGTTTTCCTCATGCGTTTCCACCCTCAACATGTACGCCCATCCCCGGAGTCCGTCGGAAAATTGCAACGCCTCCGGATCCTTCAATGTCCCGTCCGGATGAAAAGCCTTCAGATTCTGTTTCATAAAAAACGTCTGTCCGCTCCATCCTCTTCTCGACGCGGCCGCCACGTCCAACACATGCCTCACCTCCTCCGGCAACCTTGAAGCGAACTTCGCCGCAGTCCGGAATCGCATCCGATGTCTCCATTGCTCCTCCGAGCACTTCACGGCCTTTCTTTTCCCGATTCGTTTCACATAATCCTTCCCGTCTCGCCGGTAAAAAAACAAATCGCCCAATTTCCCACAAATTCCCAACTCATTTCTTACTCTTGCCATAAAATTTCTCAATATAACAGGTTAATACTTCTTTCCGTCGACACCATCTCTCGTGTTCGACATCGCAAAAGTACCTCATCCCCAAAACCTCAAACTATATATAGTCTATATCAAGCCTCCTCATCCCGGCAACTGTTCCTCAAACCATTATCGATTAACCATTTAGATTTATGTTAAAAAATAAAACGGCAGGCCCCCCCGCCGTTTCAAATGCCTCCGGCTTTCATTCCTCCTTGTCCGCCAATCCGTTCCGCAGTATCCTTCCGCACACGCCATCCAATCATTCCATTCACACCCTCTCCACCAAAAACTCCCCGATATTTCGGATATCCTTGTCAAAATTCACTCCCACTTTCACCAATTTACGCCCATCCAAAACATAGGGGATCAAATATCCTTTCTCTCCAATCTGTCTCAACGCCTCCCTTGCGCTTCCTGCCAACTTGAACTCGAACACGTAAATAAAATCATCCGTCCAAACCACGGCATCCGCCCGTCCTCGACTACTTCGCACTTCCGTTTGGACAAAACGCCCCAACAACGTGAACACGACATAAAAAATCGCTTGATAATAACGTTCCGTATTCACGGTCAACTCGTAAGGAATCCCGGCAAAGAACACCTTCAATCGCTCCATGAAAGCCTCCACCTCTCCCGCTTTTAACTCCCGCATAAACTTCACGATATGAAAGCCCGTTTCCGAATCCGGCACCATGGTATAATACGGCGACAAAAAATTAAGAAAACCATAACGAACCTCGTCATTTGGGAATCCCAATGTGTACAAATCCCCCTCCGCGTCGTAATCCTTGATTGTCAGATATCCGCTTTGATAAATCATCGGCAACGGATTATTTGTCTCCGCCCGATAAGCAGTGAAGGCTGATGACGGCACTTCAACCCCCTCTATCAACAAACGCAAATCATAATCACTCCGTTTCAGAATATCGGCCAAATACGTCGGGGTTCCCGTCTGAAACCAATAATTGTCAAACTTTCCCGCATCGAAAACATTCAACAGACTAAACGGATTAAACACTCGTTCCGCACTCTCCTCAAAACGGTACCCGTCATACATGTCCGTCAAACGCCGGACCGTATCGTCGAAAGAAAGACCGTTCCGTTCTCCAACTCTCTTGATTTCCGGTTTGAACGTATGGAGCAATTCTTTTGCCGTTATCCCGCAAATCGTGGCATATGCGGGTTTCATGCTCACATCGTTCAACTGGTTCAAATCACTGAACACACTCACCTGTGCGAACTTCGTCACCCCCGTTAGGAACACAAAACGCAAATACCTGTCGGCACTCTTCAACACTCCGTAAAACGCCTTCAATATTCTACGAAATTCATCCAGCAACGAATCGTCCAGCAAAGCTTGCAACAATGGCTTGTCATATTCGTCAATCAGCACGACCACTGGCAGCCCCGTCTGTTTGTAAGCCCGCTCTATCATGTATGCGAAACGTTCTTCCGGACTACGTTCCCTTTTCTCCGTTCCATACTTTTGTTCCCATTCCTCCAAATACTGGTTCAGCATATTTGTCAAATCGGACACCTGGGCATATTTTCGAGCATTCAAATCCAGATGCAACACCGGATATTCTTTCCACTCCGTCTCAAACCTCTCAATCGCCAACCCATGGAACAAGTCCTTTCTCCCTTGGAAATAAGCCTCCATCGTCGAAAGCAACAGACTCTTCCCAAATCGCCGCGGACGACTTAAAAAATAAGGAACCGACGTGGACACCATTCGATAAACCTCTTCCGTTTTGTCCACGTAAAGATACCCTCCCTCTCGCAGTTTCTCGAAACTCTGTATTCCTATCGGCAATTTTCGTTCCTGTTCCATAAACCAATGCGTTCTATTTTTCACAAAGATAAGTACTCTCCCCGAAAAAAACAACCTACCCGCTCTTTACTCATATTTACTCATAAAAGTCCTCACGCTCCTCCAATCTCAGATTCTCCCGCACAAGTTGCGCCATCAATAACATAATCATCCATTATCGATTAACCATTTAGATTTATGTTAAAAAATAAAACGGCAAGGAAACCCCGCCGTTTCAAACACCTTTCCTCCCGAGCTCTCATTTCGCCTTATACCGGAGTCGCTCGTCCATCACCTCGTCGATGTTGTCCACCACCTGTCGGAACAATGCCCCCGGATCCTCCCGCCGCAACAAATCCTGCTTCAACTGGCTGGCGTTCGCCAACGACTCCCCGAAAATCTTGCCCAACACCGTCGCCAAGCCGTTAAACGACAACAATCGCCCCTCCGCGTCGCAAAACATCTTCGTCGTCTCCAATCCGAATGCCAGTTCCACCAGCGTCATCTTCCCCGCCTTCCCCTTGCACGTCATCAGGCGGGGCACCGTCGTCTCAAACCGCTCCGGATAGGCGACCCGCTCCCGTTCCCATTCCTCCTTGTCCGCCACCCGCTCAAGCAACGCCTCGCCGTATTCCAATGCCAACGCTCCATTTTTTTCCAATGCCGTCCCTCCGAAACGGCACCAGCAACAACCTCAATCGATTCCGCACATCCTGCAAAAATGTCAATTTTTCCGCATATCTCTCTTTCCGCCCCAATTCCTCCGGCAACAGGTTCGACAAGTCCCCGGCCGCTTTTCCCAATTCTTCTTCCGTCATGTCCGTCCATGACCCAGTTTCCAGGCAAATCACAAAACTTGCCTCGTTGATTTTCTCCATTAACTCTATAATTTAAAGATAAATAAAAATCCCGGAATGCCCTTCCGGCACTCGGGGAGGGTTAACTAAAAAATTATTTTCTTTTCAACTCATTTCTTCTCGAATTGCCTCAACACCCGCACGTATTGAGCCGTCCCCGCTTCCTTCGTCAGATTCGTCTCTATGTATTTTCTCCCGTTCCGTCCGTATTCTCGGCACATGCCCCTGTCTCGAAAAAACCTCATCACATTGTCGGCCAAAGCCCGCTCGTCTCCAGCCTCGGAGAACAGGCCCACGTGATTGCCCTCCACTATCCGCTGCAAATCCCCGCCTCCGTCGAAACTGCACACCACGGGCGTCCCCGCCGAAAGGATGTTCCACGTCTTGCTCGGCATTGCGCTGCCTCCCAACCCCTTCTTGCAGGACACCAAAGCGACATCTGCCATGCTGTACACCTCTGACACCTTCTCTTGGGGCTGCAACGGGAAAAAGCGCACATTGTCCAAACCCTTCTCCTTTGCGTATGCCTCATACTCCTCCTTCAATCCCCCCGTCCCGAACACCAAAAACTCGATTCCCTTCTCCTCCTTCAACAAACCGGCACAATCCAGCAACACCTGCACATTCTGGGCGAGCCCCAGATTTCCCGCATACACCACGTGAAACAACTCCCGACTCACACCCAACTCCTCGAACAACGGATTCACCGCCTTCTCCACCGGCACCACCGCCGTCTCGTCCACCCAGTTGTATATCACCTCGATCTTCTCCTCCGGCACCCCCTTCGCCATGATGTTCCGCTTGAAATCCTCCGATATCACGATGATCTTGTCGGCGTTCCGGTAAGTGAAATCCTCTATCCTCCGCCCAATCTTCCACAGCAATCCCCCTTTCCTCGCCAACCCCGTCCCCACCAGCGAGTCCGGGAATATGTCCTGCAGGTTGTACACCACCGGCACCCCCGTCACCTTCTTCACCAGCGCGGCCATCGCCCCCTGTATCGGCGGGGTGCTGTCCACAAACAACACATCGGCCTCCCTCTCCCTACACCCGTGATAGAAATGCTTCATACAAGCCACCACGTAACGCAACGCCCGCAACCCCGGATTCTTCCCCTCTCGCCACAATGAAAAACGGTATATGTATATCCTCCCCTCTTTCAACGACTCCTCCTTTAAACGGTTCTTATAAGGTTTTCTTTCCTCCCGGCTTATTCCTCTTGTCGGACATGGCGTGTAAATTCTCATCCGCATGCCAGCCTCCACAAAAGCCTCACACCTGTCATTCGTGAGATGGGAACTCGCTGTCCTTTCCGGAGTAAAATATGTCGGTAAAAATAACAATCGCATCCTTGGACCGTTTTTATTTCACAATAGACCAAAATGTTAAAAAAATAATTTTGAAATACTCCCTCACGCTTTTATGCTCGATATATCTCATGTTATAACGAATTTTGTCCGGCATGATTTTTTCTATATACGCCTTGTCCGGGTCTTCCGCCTCTCCCAGAATCCGGTTCTCGTCCACATACTCAATCGAGGCGTAATCCGTGATGCCCGGCCTCACCGACAACACCCGCCGCTGCTCCGGCGTGTACATCTCCACGTATTTCCGCACTTCCGGCCTCGGTCCCACGAGGCTCATCTCCCCCTTCAGCACATTGATCAGTTGCGGCAACTCGTCCAACTTGTATTTCCGCAAAAAATATCCCACCTTGGTGATCCTTGCGTCTTTCGCCCCCACGGTGATCAACCCTTTCTTGTCCGACCCGCTCGCCATTGTCCGGAACTTGTACAACCGGAAGTCCTTCCCGTTTTTTCCCACCCGGGTCTGGCAATAAAAGACCCCGCCCCGGCTGTCCGCCGCTATCAGCAAGGCCATCAACAAGAAAAAGGGCGACAACACAATCAATCCCAAAAATGAAAACAACAAATCAAAAAAACGTGTCATTTCCTTCCGTCTATTTCAATCGCTTGATCAACCTGTACATCCGTCTCTCGGGATAAGTCACGAAATCATACATGACCTCATAGCCTTGCGACTTGTAAAACCCCACCGCCTGCCCGTTGTCGTAATAATCCGTGGTCAACGACAACCTGTCCACGCCCGATTCACGCAATCTTGCCTCCAAGGCCCGCAACATATTCTTGCCCGCCCCGGTCCCTTGGGCCTCCTTGGCAACGCCTATCGACAACAACTCGCCGTAGGCCCCGTCGTCCTTCACTCCCGGATTCCCTTTCGTGAAGTTCTTGACCAACCGGACGATTGCTCCGGGACGACCGACGAGCAACCTCAACGCCACAAACGCATATGCCCGCCAATTCTCCCTTACCAGACTCGAATTGAAGCCCCGGGACAACCTCGTCGCCGCACAAAATCCCGACAAACGTCCCTCCTTGTAAAAACCGAGCAACTCCCCGTTCTTGTGTTCCGACACGGAACGGTAATAAACCTCCAAAAAACGGTCTCCCAAAGTCGTCAAGAAGAATCCCTTGAACGCGTCGTCATGAACCCGGACCACGGCAGGAATCTCGTCGGACCTCACCTCCCTCACCTCAATCGCCATTGATTATCTCCTTAAAATTTTCAATCACATACTCCACCTGCTCGTCCGTCAGGCAAGTGTGCAGCGGCAGGGTGATCTCATTGCGATACT
>CALUHX010000013.1 GCA_944320555.1 uncultured Butyricimonas sp.
ATGGTCAACTTCATCCCCAACAACGTCGTCAAAAAACCCTCCAGCACGGCGAAATTCGCCTTGTCCCGCAACAACCGCTTTATCGCCCAGTCAAATCGTATATAGTTTCCCATAACCCAGTCTCTTTGTCATTACCCTCACAAAGATAAGCAAAGAATTCAACATATTCCAAACAAACGTCTCATCTATTCACGTTTGCCGTAAAACTTTGTCCGGTCACAATCTTCCATATCCCTCGCAAATATCCCCATCCATAGCTGACATGAATAGTAAAAAACACCCCTACCAATATCAACATCTCCCTCATCTTCCTTGTTTCTTTCAATGCAAACACAAATGCCAGCAACAAATACAACGCAATCACGCACAAATACAACCAAGCCACCGCCTTAAAAAACAAACTCAATACGCCTCCCACAATCAAACCCGCCACGAAACACAACGGGAAAAACTGCCGCAACGTCGCAGGAGTCCCCAGTTTTTTGTTCACCAACGGCTTAAACAACCCGTATTGGTAAAACATCTTCCTCACTTTCCCCACCGTGTCCCGGGCGTAATAATCAATCACCAACGACGGAATCAAATAAATCTTCCCTCCATTCTTGACAATCCTCCCATTAAACTCATCGTCCTGATTCCTCACCAACTCCTCGTCAAACAATCCTATTTTGTCAAACACCTCCCGCCTAAA
This sequence comes from uncultured Butyricimonas sp., assembly GCA_944320555.1. GTDB lineage: Bacteria > Bacteroidota > Bacteroidia > Bacteroidales > Marinifilaceae > CALUMT01. The sequence continues at coordinate 692 of CALUHX010000013.1, forward strand.
ACACCCGAACGGCACCGTGTCCACACACATCTCCTTCGTTGCCCCTATCCGGAAATACGAATTTCCCATCCCGAAACTGCTGCTCAACGCCATAGCGATAGCCCGGCAAACGGGAGTGTCTCTCACGGGCAATGTGCGGCACACCCCTCCCACATTATCAGCCCCCAACTCGTTCAATTTTCTCACCAACACCGAAAAATAATTCTCCGGATAAATGGCATGAGCGTCCAAGCGAACAATCACCTCGCCCTTCGCCGCCCGAATCCCAATATTCAAAGCGGGAGGCACTATTCTCTTCGGATTATCAAGAACTCGCACATAAGGACACCTCGGCACATATCCGGCAATAATCTCCCGGGTTCTGTCCGTGCTCATCCCGTCCACAAACAGCACCTCCATATCCTCCTTCGAATAGTCTTGCCGCATAATGGACTCAATACATTTCCCGATATACCTCTCCTCGTTGTATATCGGACATATCACTGAAATCATAAACAAAAAAATTGATTTTCCGTTCATACCGTGCTCATACACCCCACTTTTATCACGTCCAAGCACGCCACCAAACGAATTTTACCTTCCTTTCCCCTCTTTATTCTCCAGCCCCCTATTTTTCACAAGCATACAATCATTCAACTCTTTATCTTCATCTACCTCATCAATATCCAACTACCCCGTTATCTCGCTTGTCGAAAGCCGCTTTGCAAAAGCCGCTTGCCTCACGCCAAACTTCCTACTAAAAATAAATCTTCCTGCATTTACAACTTCTCGATCTCCACCTCGCCCAATCCCGTCAATTCCGCAATCTCCGCCAAAGGCGTCCCCTTGGCCTTCATCTTGCGGGCCATCTTTATATTAGCGGAACGTTCACCTTCCTCCCTCCCCTCTTTTCTCCCCTCAGCTTTCCCCGACTCGAAACTCTCCCGGCGGCTGTTCACTATCGTGTCCTGCAAACTCACGATGTCGTCAATATGGCTGTAATACGCCCGCCGTTCACCTTCGTTCATCGAGTCCAGACGCAACCGTTCCCGGGCCTGCGCCAGCCCCGGTGCCGTAGCCGTAGCAGGAATGTCACCAGTCTTCAGGTAATAAATCCATTCCTCCAACGGTGTCCGGGCAACCGAATTAAAATCGTTCACCTTCAAAATATAATACTCAGGATACAACCGGCTCACCTCGTCCACCCGGAACAACTGCTTCTGATAGGGCGACAACTCCAGTTTCTCCCCCGTCGTCAGCCCCAAAAACTCCGTCTTCCCGTGGTACACCACGTCACGCCCATGCCCCCCAAGAGGAAAATACACCACGTTCACGCTGTACACCTTCCGGACCTTGTCATAATTGTCACCCCGGTTAATATACTCCGTCACCAGCTTCGACGCCCCGAACAGCATCCGCTGGAAATAAGCGTATTCATTGTTGTTCTGAACTTCAATCAAAAACAACTCCCCCTCTGCGTCCTCCGCCAACAAGTCCACCCGGTTAAACTTCGAGTACTCACTCTCCTGATTCCCCTCGCTCTCCAGCAGCCGACTAATCGTCAACTTCATCCCCAGCAACGTAGTCAAAAAACCCTCCAACACGGCGAAATTCGCCTTATCCCTCAGCAACCGCTTTATCGCCCAATCGAATCGTATGTAGTTTCCCATAATTCTGTGTCTTTATCATTGCCTTCACAAAGATACGAAAAGAATTCAACATTCCCCAAACAAACCTCTCATCTATTCACGCTTACAATAAAACTTTATCCGGTCACCATCTTCCACATCAGCCATAACACAATTCTCATTTTCCACTCATACCGCACTCAAAAGCCCCATGTTTGAACGAATTCCATCCCCACTTCTCGACTCAATTCGGATGATGGACAGCACACGGCTGTGCTTGCAACGCATGTCGGTAAAGTCACGAACATAATAAAAATGATTCAGACCGGCAACACTCAGCATAGACCCTCAGTTTCTCTATCATCCGGACCAAGTCCTGATAGCTTAAATTCTTTTGGGACAAGTGCAACCCATTGCTGATACGGATGTCTATCCATATGCGGACGGGATTGTCATTACTGCTTCTTGATACAGATTTAGGTCGATCATTAGTCTTGGTTGTTTCCTCATGGGCAAGCACGGGAGCGCCGTCAACCTGAACCTCAACCACTTTTTTTCGAGTGTCCTTATACCATTTCTGGAAAATGTTATAAGGGACTTTGTTCTTGACACAAAACGATTGGAGGGATTCTCCACGGGGTAACGCCTCCGTCTGGTACTGAAAGTAAAACCTTTCAAGATCTTCACTGCTATACATAACCTTTTAATTTTAGTTCGCAGCAAAGTTATTCCTTTCAATCAATAGCCTTTTTTTGACTGCTTACCAAAAACATTCCTAATAGAAGCCAACACCCTTGTCAAATAAAACTTGAAATCATATTTCCTCACGCCTCCCCAATAAATCTTACTGTATGCCACGCACAAATGAAAATTATTCATCAGTCTTTCTTTCAAAGTTTTTTTCTGCGTCACTGCGGAATTTTCTCTCACTCTCCTATAATAAATCGCATTTGAAGACGTAAATTTGAACTTAGCCATTTCGTTGGAGATTAAAAACATAAAAAGACTATCTTCCCCATTTTTGAACCTCGTATCAAATCTTCTTTTTCCAATTATTTCTTTTTTTATCAATTTGCAATAAGGAACAGACATGAAACTTCTAATCTGCAAAACATTGTATTCCAAACAATCATTATGATATCGATTAAACACATCTGTAATGTAATAAGGTAATTCAACGTTCGTCTTATCCTTGAATGCTATTATATTTGACAGTGGCACATATCCGGATTCTGCCAACTCATATAATTCCAACAAATAAGATGGAGATATCCAGTCGTCATCATCTAAAAATGTAACATACTTTCCTCTCGCCCTGTCTAAAGCCATATTACGCGCATTAGAAACTCCCGGAGTATCTGTCTGTAGCAAAGTAATATTCAATTCTGATTTTTGAATATAATTTTGTATCTCTGAATAATATGGCTCCTTACAGCCATTCAAGACAAGAATAATCTCAAACAAAGCCTTCTCTATCGTCTGCACTTCCAATGATTTCAAGCAAACCTGTAAATACTCTTTAGGCTTATACGAAGGAATAACAACTGAGATTTTCATCTCTTTGTAATCATTTAATTAGTAACGCTGTTCTTTCTTTTCTAGTTCGTTGTCATTAATAAATTCACATTTAATACATCCCACATCAGTCGGAAAGACTACTATTTCTTGTTCATTCCTCCCGTTGAAATATGCAATTATCTTATCTCGTTGAACGTTGCCGCTAAATATATATCCATGACATTTACTGTCTCCTGTTGCAAACTTCCAAGCGACCTCCTCGTCTAAACTCCAGCTATAACCTAACCTTGTTTTGTCAACATTTTCTCCTCTAATACCTCGATAAATGGTCATTTGAGGTTCTAAATTATTGATGTCTGTAAATGCATCTACTATAGGTTTATCTATAGCACACAAAATCTGCTCTAATTTTTCAGAGGAGAAATATTGAAATGGTCTTTTGGTTGTCCAAAGTGACACGAAAAGAGACGACAATGTATTTTTGTTTAATAATTCTTTGTCCAATAATTTCTCAAAAAAACGTTCCGCTCCATACTTCCGTTTTTCTAAACAAGCAGGGTCTTGGGGAAATAGGTGTAGTATTTTCACTAATTTTGTCATCAAACCTCCCTTTGATTCCAATATACAAGAACATCTCTTTTTAATTTCTTGTATGTCGGTTCTTTCTATCTTTTCACAGGCATAATCTAATATTTCATTCACTAATTCTCTATCTTTATACCAACACATAACATATATGTTTTTTATGTTAGATTCTCGTTTTAATCAATCTACTTGGATTCCCTCCAACCACCGAATATTCTGGAAAATCTTTACACAAACACGTGCGTGCCGCTATCACAGTGCCATCAAGTACCGTCCTTCCAGGTGTGAACAAAACCTCTCCGCCTATCCACACGTCATTTCCTATCTTGGTCGGCAACCTTCCGTGATACCCTTGAGCTTTAACAGTCATGTTTCTTTTTTCAAAAGCGTGATTCATGCTCAAAATGAAACATTCGGGTCCCATAAGCACATTGTCTCCTATTTCAATATCGGAAGGGACCACGCAATTAATGCCTATGCCGGAATTGTCTCCTATTCTGATTTTAAATCCGGAACCAAACAAGACCCCTCTTTCTATATTGACATTCCTACCACAGTACTCAAAAATATGTTTACAACACAGGTATCTTAAGTACTTGAAGAATTTCCCCAACAATGGGAACATCGAGTTTGGAAGCCAGCGGCATATCCCATAGTACAATACAAGAAATGGCATCCTCTTATAATGTTTTAATATCACCTGCCACATAATTCACGAGAATAAGTTATTGTAATCATAATTGTTTAGTTCTATTTTTCCCATATTAAAAGATGTCCTTAGTGCTTTCACTATTCCTTCTTTTAGTGCTTCCACATTGTTTTTACGAACGACATAGCCGTTAATCCCTTCAAAAATCACTTCTCTAAAATCAACGCAATCCGAGGCCACGACAGGTGTCCCTAAATAAAGAGATTCCAGAACCACATTGGGAAATCCCTCTTTTCTGGACGACATCACGAACAAATCGGCACTTTTATAGTAAGGATAGGGATTGTCCCTGTACCCAAGCAATGTTATATTATTATTTTCACCACATTCTTCTATCAACCCTTGTAAGAAATCTTTATATCCGACCTCATAACGTTCCTGCCCTAATATCCACAGATGAATTTTCCTGTCCGTGCGAATAATAGGAGCCATTGCCTTTATTAATAAATCGAACCCTTTCACCGAATACAAAGCTCCGGAGGCGACAACATTGAATTGTTCCTTGTCAAATTCGATCGGTACGAACAACGAGGCTTGTTGACTCAAATAACTCTTGTTAATAATATTCCGGATCACCTGTACTTTTTGAGATGGTACATGATACGATTTTATAAGATCTTCTTTCATAAAAGAAGTTTGAGCTATCAACAAATTACACTTCTTGTATGAAAACCGTATCACATATTTCAGCAGCACATCCTTGAATGATGTTCTTATAATCTCGGTTGGAGGCACTGCGCATCGGACAATGACTTTAAAATCTTTTTTCAGAAAATATTTTGACAATGCCAGCATGTATCCGATTGAAGAACTCGTCGTGAACACATATTGCGGTCTGATACTTTTTATCAACTGGATGATCTTAAAAAATGACTTCCGCGCATTATTGAATCCCAATTTGTAAGTTTCTACAAATGTAGGTATATTGGGAGGCAAATCATCTTTGGAAGTAATTACTAAATAAGACTTGTGCCTATCATCTAACGATGCTATGATATTAAACAAAATCTTTTCAGCACCACCTCCAGAGGTCGATGCGGTAAAAAAAATCACTTTTATTCGTTTGTCTTTTTCCATGAAGTTGTGATTGAGAACTCATACAACTTATAAATGAACACACCCATTAAAAACCACCACCTTCTCGATTCCCAATTGGTTGTCATCATTGAAATCAGAGGAATGTATAATAGTAAATAATAAGTTATCTTTTTGCTCGGTATTCGACGAATGTATTCCCAACAAAAAATCAAATAGTACATGACTATTAAAAAGCCGACAATTCCTGTTGTGAACAAAATGTTTATATAGAAATTGTGTGATCCATAATAAATTCCTGTGACGGATTGAAAAACCTCTGGGAACGTTCCCCATCCGCTACCAACTAAGATGTATCTTTCACGTTGAGACAAAATATCAAAGGCAACTCTCCATATCCACTGCCTGTTAGCCAGATTTCCTTCCTTGATATCTTCCGATATATTTAAGAACCGTTCATCGCTGCTTTCCGGTAAATAATTCAAGACAATATATATGGCGATGACAATAATTGCGGGCAACACGAAGAACGCAGCCCTCCGGTTTTTCTTGAACTCAGAAAGGACAAAAATTCCTGCCATAAACAAATACATGAGCAATCCTGTCCGGGAACCGTTTGCCAATATGGCAAGGAAAGCAAATAGGAGAATGGCATACAAATACAATCGCCTGGCACCTTTCCAGACCACGATTAACAACACCATTGCGTAACAAAGCATGAATGAGTTCTCATTGGAATTCCCGAACTCACTTACCCGGTATAGCTCATTCTCGACAAAACTGTGTTGACTAAAATTGACAATAGTGTTCCATCCTATATATAATGCGCCTACCACCCACGACCAGCAAAGAGCTCGGAATTTACGTTCGTCGTCAATGACATTGTTTAAAATGATGACTAATAGCAAGTATTGAATCAAATATAAACACCTCAATATCGTTGTTTCTATGTTAAAACTCCAAATAAAAGTGACAAATGCCCATAATGAAAAAACGGACAATGCTCCCACATATTTATTTAGCCGAACTTTGAACAAGTCTTTCGATAAAAGGGCGGAAATAATTAATAATATATAGAATATACGTCCGAAGGTGACGCCCTCACTTAGGGTTATGGCATCCAAAGGAGTCAATCCGACAACAATCAATGAGAGAATATAAGTCAACCGTTTCATCTTACAGTGCGTAATACCCTTCAATTAACTTCTTTACTTGAGTTTTCAAGACGAATTTTTCTTCACTCACCACCCGTCCCAATTCTCCCATTTTTTTTCTTTTCTCTTGATTTTTATATAAAGAATATATCGCTTCAGCCATTGCTTGGTAATCTTCTGCCTCTACTAATACCGCATTATGGTTATTTATTGCGATTTCTGGAATTCCTCCAACTTTTGTGGCGATTACAGGCAATTTTGCTAAAGACGCTTCCATTATAGACAATGGCAGACCTTCCGAACGGGAAGGTTGGCAATATATGTCCCCGGCACTTAATATCTCTGGCACATTGTTTTGTATCCCCATCCAGATTACCAACTTCTCCAAATTCAAAGAATGGGCAAGTTCTTTCAAATGTTCCGTGTCTTTTCCTGTTTGGCCTCCTCCTATTTGGCACAATAACACGTCACTTACGTTATATTGTTTCACAAAAACAGAAAATGCTTTCAATAAGACATCTACCCCTTTGACCGGATTATGATAAGCCACATTCATTAATAATATTTTGTCTTGTGGTAAACCATATTTTACACGCATAGCCTCTTTGTCGTAGGAGAAATCGTTCACTCCCAGATACAAGGTATGAACTATTTTCTTTCTCCACCAGATTCCACTTTTTACCGATAGTGTTGATTGTTCCGAAACAGGTAAAATGTCATGTACGCATAATGCTAAAAAAGAATATGTGAGTTGAAGTCGTCCATTGGACAGTATTGGGAAACAATGTTCTGTTGCGATTCGGCGAGGTATCTGTCTCAAAAATGCGACCAATTGTATCCACAAGATACTTGACGAGAAATTGGTATGAACAACATGAGGCTTGTATTGGTTTATTAAAGAATTCACCCTACTCAAAAATTTTATTTTATTGGAGTAGGGAATAATACGAATAGATGCGCCAGCTTTTTCCAAGTCAGAAACATATTCGTGGGCGATTGGTTCCCTGTCGAACACAACCACCAAGCGATGTCCTTTTGCTTTTAATTGATTTGCCTCTTCAAGTATGTAACGCTCAAAACCTCCATACTTCTTGGCTCCCATTCCAATAAACTCGATAATAGTCATATATGGATATATTTATTTTCCAAAGTGCAGAACTCTTTTCAAAATAAGGCGTAACGCATGAAATGTGTAGCAACATCTGTATAAAAAAAACAAATTGCAAACACTTGCAAGTTGAATATTTCTAGCATAATACAAAATAGCGTTGGCTAATATCTTGCTGTAAAACAAAATCTCATATTTGTTTATGGCTGTCGTAAATGGCAAACATGATTCAAAACATTTTTGTAGAATCCGTTTTTTATTTGAAGCTCTATTTTCTGTATCAAGGTTATATACAGCAGTCACCTTTTCAGACTTGACCAACCTATATTTCCTAGCTATTCTACACCACATTTCGATATCCTCTCCATTAGTTAATCGCTCGTTAAATTCTCCCACACTATTAAAACATTCTCTATTGCACATGACCACACTACTCCATACTAACGCTCGATTAAAAGATTCTGCAAAAAAATCTTCAACTACATAATCTTTCTGTCGAACATTTTCTGGGATATAATCATTAGTCCAAGATGTGGAAAAAAATTTCATTTTAGGATAACGACCCATTAAATCAACGAGAACTTCTAAATGATCACTCGTCCATACATCGTCACCATCTAAAAATGTAATCCAACCATACCTACTTTCCTTTATTCCTAAATTTCTCGCAGAAGAAACCCCTCCATTAGATTTATTTATTATTCGTATTCGCCAGTCCTTAAGTTTTTGTGCATTTGCCAAACTCTGATCCGTTGAACCATCGTTCACAATAATCAACTCAAAAAAAGGATAACTCTGTCTCAAAACCGATTCTATTGTCCTTTGTATGCTTTTCTCTTTATTATAAAGAGGAATAACTACAGATATAAACACCTGGTTCATTACTTACTACTTTCAGAAAACAATGTCAATTTCAACAAATCCTATATACGTATACATTTTACAGAACACAAAACTACTTATCGGAGTAATAGAGTTTACATTTGGTTGCTATTAAGATACAAATCCAACACTTTAAATTGCTCCAAAGACTTCAATCTCTCATCCTTTAAAGTACATCTACTATTATTTGCCATTTCAGCTAATATGCTCTCCTTATCCAAATGTTCATTTATTTCATCGATTCTCAAATATTTACCAACATACCCTAAATCATCCAACACATTTTTCATTTTATCGCTATATATCAACGGAAAAACATTCTGTCCCGCTAAAATACTCAGTATCATAGCATGAAATCTTGTGGTAAATACGGATTCCATTGACAAATACTTAGATAAAAAAACATCAATATCCCCGTTATACAATATCTTTTTCACTTTTCCTTTTTTGTCTGTATCCAGCATGGACAATATCTCTCTTATAGCCGACTCGTCTCCTTCTGCCGCACAAAAAGATATCAAATACACATTTTTCCCTCTATCTATACTTTTGGATAGGCAATCAGATATCAACGAATAATATCTACTGGTGTATTCCCGCAAATTTTCCCTTCGATATAAATCAATAACAGAAAATCCTATCGAATCTTTTTCTTTTGTAATTGCGGGAAGTTTCAATTGAAACACAATATCTGATGCATATCTTATATTCTTCAAATTTTGGAATAGTTTATATGAGTAACTCTCACGAAAACAGGCATCTGTAAATTCCCGAAACAACTTTTCGTAAAACAATTTGTATCCATCATCTTTCACAGGTCCGAAATTTGCACCTATAATAAATTTTGGCTTTGCAGAAAACACGGAAACAATAGATTCAAACACATAATCTTTACGAGACAGTTTGGATTGATTTTGGATAAAAACAGACCCTCCGATATGAATATAACCTGCGCACTTCTTATACCTTCTATAAAAAAAACATTTATGCAAAAGAATTGGCAATTTACTACTTGAAGCGGAAAACTTATTCACTATCCTATAAATAAGATCTTCCGCCTTGTTGAAATAAGAAATTTTCACATTCTTATATCGACTCACAAATTCTACATAACTATTGTTTCGTGTGAACAATACAAATTGTTGGTTAGGATATTTCTCAAATAAAATTTTCAAAAACAAATCATCACCCACATTAAATGAGGTGTATGCTCTAACCAAATAGGCATTTTTGCAGAACCCTTTATGTTTGTTCATGACTTTAATTTTAAAGCGATATAAGTCAGAGGTTTTCTTATCAGATTCCTTTCATAGTCGTTAAAAGAACACCTCCAAAAGAAAAACAAATAGACTATCGAATAAATTATTATCGAAATAATCAATTTCATCACTGTATCAGGTTCAATAAACTTTATGACAAAATATGTGAGAAGGACCAGTATCAACGGAATAATTGACATCTTACCTATTTGTCTCCAAAAAGATACAATGTCTATATGAACAACCTTTTTATAATAGACATTCATCACAATGACATGACCTAAAATCAATGCGACAGAAGTCCCCACCGCACAACCGATACCACCATATTCTTTCGCCAGCGGAACCGAAAGGAATAAACTCAATATTGCAATGACAACATACAAAATAGAGCGAAAGCGCATCTTGTTTTTTGCTTGAAGGATAGTCGTCCCCAAATTTTGAATCAATGGCACGGTAAAAGGAACGATAAGACACAATGTAATCCAATATGCCGATTCATATTCAGGTCCAGCCCAAAGTATGATGAAATACTTTCCAAATAAAATGAATCCTGTAAGAATAAATACCATCACCGAATATTGAATACGTCCTGTTCTTATAAACAAATCCGAAATCTCCTTGTCTTCACTATTTTTTGCGACCATTGTGGTAACTTTAGGCAAAAAGACCCCGTAAATCGCAAGGGAAAAACTCATATATATACTATGAATTTGTATAGACACGCTATATATTGCGACAATCGCCGCCCCGCAAAACATCCCCAACACAAATTGACCCGTACTCCAATATATTCTGTCCATTATCGCATTGAGAAAAATCCAAAAGGAATAAATAGAGACTTCCTTAAAAAATCCCCACTTAAATTTTCCAAAGGAAACCTTTACATGCAGCTTGTTCTTACAATACCACCAATTGATCAACAACGTGACAATATTGAATATAGTAGTCACCACCACCATTCCGATCGCCCGGTATCCCATATACAACATGACGACCATAACGACAGGATTCAAAATAATTCGAACAATATTGACAGTCTTTGTAAAGACGAATTTTTCATAAGCGATTATAATCGCACCCCATATGCTCATCGGAAAAGTAAAAGCCAAATTAAAAACCATCAATGACATCATGACTCTAATTTTGTACAATTCCATGTCATCCATTGTCCTATCGAAAAGAGCCTCCACGTTATACAAAAGAAAACCTCCAAACAACAATACCAAAACACTTATCCCAATATATAGGACAAAAAACATCCCGAACATCTCGTATTGCTCTTTGACTTTCCCCTCCACTCTGTATTTAGCCGTATAGCGAACAATTGCATTGGCAAACCCAAGGTCCAACACCGTCAGATATGCTACCACCGAAGCCGCCAAAGAATAAAGACCGTATTCCACCTGCCCCATCATACGAAGCATGAAAGGTGTGTATACAAGCCCTATAATGTTATTTAACACTATAGACACATACGACAATAACGCTCCAGCCTTAAGTTGGTTGATTGCCATTCTTTTACTCAATTACGTTCACAACACATTGAGTACGCATTCCCCGTACATTTTTTCATTCGTATATACACACATCCCCCTCTACCGATTTTCATACGTCATCACCATATCCGTACTATGGATTCAGCCGACATACACATCGACTTCCCTCCTTGTACAAAACATGTTATTGCAGCCTAATTATTAACACTATTTCCCCGTAATTTTAGGTATACGAAATCATCTATTTTTAAAACAAATCGGAATGCGTCCCCGTGTTCAAGAACAGCAAGACAAGCTCCTTGTCATTTTGTTGCCAAAGTAGAAGCCAGTCCGGCTTCACATGACACTCCCACACGCCCGCATAATTTCCGGTAAGTTTGTGAGGCTTGTACTCCATCGGCAACCGTCCGTGAACCTCCAACAAGGAGATGACCTTGTGAAGTTCCTCCAACGGCAATCCCCGCTTCTCGCACAACGTCAAGGAGCGTTTGAATTGTCTGGTATAACCAATGGAATACATCAGCCCAGAATTTGTTGGAAAAGGTCGTCCGTGCTTTTCGCCTTGTACACCCTTCCCTCCCTCACGTCCTCAAGAGCGGCGTCCAATCCGGACTTCTTCGGCGTGGAAATAACTTCGACTATGGACACACCCTTCATCAACTCGACAACCTTGATCAAGCGGTTCATCACACTGGCGTTCTCAAATTGTAATATCAATTGCTTCATAGTCGTGTTTCTTTTTATCTCTCACAAAGATACGCCATTTTTATTTCCCACCAAAGAATCTTTCCGGAAAATAACCGCCTTTTCCTCTCGTTATAATCTTCCGTCCACAATTTCCTTTTTCAAAAATCCCTTCACATCGAATATCACATGTTTATCCTTCGCCAGCGATACCACATCCAACCCATTGAACTTCTCATGCGCCACAGCCAATATCACCGCGTCCGCCTTCCCCTCCGGCAACTCGTTCACAACCTCTATCCCATACTCGTGCCGCACAATGTCAGGATTCGCCCATGGGTCATAAACCGTGAGGTTCAAATTATACTCCTTCAACGCCTTGTAAATGTCTATCACCTTCGTGTTCCGAACGTCCGGGCAGTTCTCCTTGAACGTGAAGCCCAATATCAAAATGTCCGAACCCAACACCTGTATCCCCTTCTTCAGCATCAGCCTCACCGTCTCATTCGCCACGTATTCCCCCATACCGTCGTTCATCCTGCGTCCCGCCAAGATAATCTCCGGATGATACCCGTGACGCTGGGCGCATTGCGCCAGATAATAAGGATCGACCCCGATGCAATGCCCTCCGACCAGGCCCGGCTTGAACGGCAGGAAGTTCCACTTCGTAGAAGCCGCCTCCAACACGTCCTGCGTGTCTATCCCCAGCTTGTTGAATATCTTCGACAACTCGTTCACGAAAGCGATGTTGATGTCACGCTGCGAGTTCTCGATCACCTTCGCAGCCTCCGCAACCTTGATGCTCGGCGCCAGATGCGTCCCAGCGACAATCACCGAGCCGTAAACCTCGTTCACTAATTTCCCTATTTCCGGAGTGGAGCCCGACGTCACCTTCTTGATTTTCTCCACCGTGTGCAGCTTGTCCCCCGGATTGATGCGCTCCGGGCTGTATCCGGCGAAGAAGTCCTCGTTGTATCTCAACCCCGAAACTTTCTCCACCACGGGTATGCACTCGTCCTCCGTCACTCCCGGATAGACCGTCGACTCGTAGACCACGATGTCGCCCTTCCCTATCACCTTCCCCACCGTCTCGCTCGCCCCGTACAGCGGCGACAAGTCCGGGTTGTTATTCTCATCCACCGGTGTCGGCACCGCCACCACGTAAAAGTTGCAGTCCCGGATCTTCTCCACGTCCGCAGTACAGACAAACCCGTGCTCCCGTATAGCCTCTTGCAACAACTCGTCCGACACCTCCAGCGTGGCGTCGTGACCCGCCATCAACGCCTCCACCCTCGCCGGGTTCATGTCGAATCCTATTGTCTTATACCTTGTCGAAAACAGCCGGGCCAACGGCAAACCTACGTAGCCCAGTCCTATCACGCATACCTTAACTTCTTCCAGCTTCATCATGATATGTCTATTTTTATGTGTTTTATGATTGTCTTGTTTTTCTGATTATGTCCTTCCGCCTCACAGGTTCTCCCAATACCACCTCACCGCCTCCTTCAACCCTTCTTTCATGCTGTATCTCGGCTCATAGCCCAACAGCCTTTTCGCCTTCTCCACATTCGCCAAAGAGTGGGGAATGTCCCCCGCCCGATAAGGACCGTGCACGGCTTCCACCTTCGCTATCTCCGCATCGAACGCCGACAGGTATTCCTTCAGATACCGCACCAGGTCGTTCAATGTCGTCCGCTCGCCGTAGGCGGTGTTGTAAATCTGGTTCACCGCCTCCGGATTCGTCGTCTCCAACGCCAACACGTTCATCTGGATCACGTTGTCTATATAAGTGAAATCCCGGCTGTACTCCCCGTCGCCGTTGATCACCGGGCTCTCGTGCGCCATGAGCCTTTTCACGAACAACGGGATAACCGCCGCGTACGCCCCGTGCGGATCCTGCCGCCTCCCGAACACGTTGAAATAGCGCAAGCCGATGTACTCTATCCCGTATGTCCTGGCGAACACGTCGGCGTACAACTCGTCCACGTACTTCGTGATCGCATACGGAGAAAGCGGCTTACCTATCACGTCCTCCACCTTCGGAAGGCTCTTGCTGTCCCCGTAGGTCGAGGAGCTGGCGGCAAAAACAAAACGCTTAATCCCGGCGTCCCTCGACGCCACCAGCATGTTCAGGAACCCGCCCACGTTCACGGCGTTAGATGTCAGCGGGTCTTTTATGCTTCGGGGCACGCTCCCCAACGCCGCCTCGTGCAGCACGTGGTCCATACCCTCCACCGCCTTCCGGCAGTCCTCCGGATTGCGGATGTCGCCCACCTGTAACTCGAAGCGGTCCGGGTAACGCTCCAGCAACGGGAACACGTTTCCCGGTTTCCCCGTCGCAAAATTGTCCAGGCAACGCACCTCGTGCCCCGCCCCAAGCAAATGCTCACACAAATTGGAACCGATGAATCCGGCCCCGCCAGTAATCAGTATCTTCATTTCTATACCAAATTTTAATTCTCAAATCTTTTTTCCCTCCGCCTCCAAACTATCCTCCAACACTCGTCTTGCCACGATGGCAAGCACCCGGGAAGCAGCGACCACATCGTCCGCCCCGACACCACGCCTCATCGCTTCCATCATGCCGTCCTCCACTCGGCCCCCCCTTGCATCCAGCCGCCGTAATTCCTCCTCTAACCGCTCCCTATCGTCCTCGGAAAGTTCCGTATCACCGGCAACGCTGTCGTACAACCGCAATGCTTCCAGCCAGTCCAGCAGTTCCTCTCCGTCCCAAATTCCACAACCTCCCAACACTTCAACCACCAATCCTCCCGCCAACCTCAGACATTCCTCGTCACCCGTGAAATAATGGCAATGGCACAGCAGCCGACACACTCCGCTCGTCCGACAAGGCAACACCAGCCGCCCACGCTCCCGACTATAAAGCAACTTCCACGCAATCTCCAACCCTCGTTCCACGAACTCCGTGTCAACGCCCATCACATAGCTTCCTAACAAATCCGCCGCATACCCTAGCCGTTCCGCCAAAGGCAGATTCCCGTCACGAGCCAACACCTCCAACCGCCAACCAATCGCCCGCATCCGCCCGTGCAACGGAACCGTCTCCGCCACTCCTGCCAACTTCCAAGGATAAAGCAACCCCAACGTGTACAACGAGCGATACCCCGACTGCAAGCCGTGCAAGGCCTCAGCCTCCACATGATTCACGTCCAACGCCAACGAACGGTCATATAACGCTTTCAACAACTCTTCCATTGTCTCACCCTATCTTTTCCAAAAAAGAACTCGGTATGTAAGAGGTGGCTATTGAGGCGACCCCTTCTAGACGGATAATCACCCGCTTGTGACCGCGGATACGCATCAACTCCCCTTCCAAACCCGCCAAGGGACCTTTCACCACCCGCACCCGGTCGCCCTTCTTCAAATCCTTGTTCAGCACCTCTATCCCTTTCGACGCCACGTCAAGCAAAAACATAAAATCCGCCATCTGCTTGTCAGGGATTATCAACGAATGACGCCCCTCTATGTCCTTCAAATAAACGATGCGCAAAGAATAATCATTCAACAGTGAAAAACTTGTCTCCTTGTCCGTCCGAATGAATATCATACCATGAATCAACGGCACCATCGCCTTCTTCCGGCCAAAAGGCGTTTCCCGCACCAATTCCTCTGTCGGCAGAAAATTCTCCACCCCCAGTTTGTCCAAACGCTCCTTCACGGCAAATTCCCGATTCCTGCGAGTATACGCCGCATACCAATGCAGCACCTTGCCTTTCACCAAGGACACCCCGCCTTCGACCCGTATGTCACCATCATTTCCGCACATCCGATATATTTTATTCTAACCGCCAAAAACACAAAGACACGTCCCGGCAAGCCGACAAGACTTGCCGACCGGACACACGACTTCCTCGTCCGTCAAACCACGCCATATCGCGCGATACTTCCACGAGAACAGTCGACACAACAAAACAGCCCCGGACAATCACTGTCCGACCCAATTTTCTCAACCAAAAATCCGAAGTAATTCCCGACCGGACACGCTTCGCGCACTAACCTTGTCACCGGCCCTGATTTGTTGCCATGCGCCAAACTTGCCCGCTTAAAATTCACAGCCGGCGGCAAGCCTGAACTGTCTCAAAAAATGATCGTCTCACTACAAACAATCGATCGTTTTTTTGTATTCCGGAATGGCGTGTTTTCGTGAACTAGTATGAACTCGTAAAGAATGGTAACGTATTGATATTCAAATCTGAATTTTTTGGCGTTTTTCTTGTGTGGCAACAAAATCCGCTTTATATTTGTATCGCAAAAAACGATCGTTTTTTTGTATTCAAACCTCCTTACAACAACCTACATATCAACATATTGAAAACAAGACATCCTTCCAAACGCCCTTTTTCAACCTCGGACCTGCCCTTTTCCTAAGGCTTTCAATAAGAAATCATTGGGCTATCATCCCACACCTTCGTTACAGCACCTCTACAGGAACGTTACAGGAACACTCGCAAGTATTCCTTCACTGTTCCTCAAACAGGGTTGAAAAAAAGGCGCGGGATGACAACCATAGGAAAAGGCATGGCATACCTTATAATTAAGGTATAAACACAAACAACGACAGACGACAGAGAAAAACAACGGAAGCAGAGAAAAGGTTTTCCGCTAGTAATAAGCGTACATTAAGCCACTTTTAAGCCATGCCGCGCGAGCGCGGCGCGATGCGGCGTCGATGGCCGTTCGTCCACGGACGACCACCCACCGGCCCGCCATCGAACCCCAACCGAACATAATGGCTTATTACCCCCTTTAAACACGCTTATTACTGGCGGAAAAGGGGCTCAAACGTCAACACACCCTAAGGATTTTGTCCATGCCATAAATTTTGTAAACAACGCACACATTACAGCCCTCATAATTTTACAAACCCAAATCCTTGTCGTATCTTTGCAAGATATTAACTTTTGAGCCATTATGGAATTTAAAGCAGGTTTTGTCAACATTCTAGGGAATCCGAACGTGGGGAAATCCACGCTAATGAATCGGCTGGTGGGAGAACGGTTGTCCATCATCACGAACAAGTCGCAAACGACGCGTCACCGCATCAAGGGTATCGTAAACGGAGAAAACTATCAGATTATTTTTTCCGACACGCCCGGAGTGGTGAAACCCAGCTACAAAATGCAGGAATACATGCTGGATTTCTCCAAATCGGCCATCATCGACGCCGACATCATTTTATACGTGACGGACACCGTGGAAAGCAACGACAAGAATCCGGACTTCATCCAAAAGGTGAACGCGAGCGAGGCTCCGGTATTGCTTGTCATCAACAAAATCGACCTCACGACACCGGACAAGCTCAACACGCTGTTCGACCGTTGGAAGGAGTTGATCCCCCGCGCTGAAATCTTCCCGATATCGGCGACGGAGAACTTCAATGTGGACAACTTATACCAAAGAATCCTGGAACTTCTGCCCGTCGGGGAGCCTTATTTCGGAAAAGACGACCTGACCGACATGCCCGCCCGCTTTTTCGTGAACGAGATTATCCGGGAAAAGATTCTGCTGAATTACGAGAAAGAAGTCCCCTATTCCGTGGAGGTCGTGGTGGAGGAGTTCAAAGAGGACGACAAACGCATCAACATCAGCGCGGTCATCAACGTGGAACGGGAGTCGCAAAAAGGCATCCTGATCGGCAAGCAGGGAGCCGCGCTCAAAAAAGTGGGAACGGAAGCCAGAAAGGACATCGAGACCTTTTTCGGGAAGAAGGTGTTCCTCAGCCTCTTCGTGAAAGTGCTGAAGGACTGGCGCAACAAGGAAAACGAATTGAAACAGTTCGGGTATAAACAATTATAAAGACAAAAACATTTTACAATCAATGAGTAACATAGTTGCCATAGTAGGACGGCCAAACGTGGGGAAATCCACTCTGTTCAACCGCTTAATCGGGGGCAGGCAGGCCATTGTGAACGAGGAAAGCGGCGTGACCCGCGACCGGAACTATGGGAAGTCTTTCTGGAACGGAAAAGAGTTCTCGGTAATCGACACGGGCGGGTACGTGTCAAACAGTTCCGACATTTTCGAGGAGGAAATCAACAAGCAGGTGCTGCTGGCCATGGACGAGGCGGACGTGATTCTGTTCGTGTGCGACGTGGAGCTGGGAATCACCGATTTGGATCAGAGTTTCGCCAAGTTGCTGCGAAAAGTGGAGAAACCCACCTACATCGTGGTCAACAAGGTCGACAACAACCAACGGCTTTACGACACGCACGAGTTTTACCGCCTCGGCATAGGCGAGGAATTGTTCCCGATTTCCTCCATCAACGGCTCCGGGACCGGCGAGTTGCTGGACAAGGTGGTGAGCCATTTCTCGGAGGACACGGTGGAGAACACCGACCACCTGCCCCGCATCGCCATCGTGGGACGTCCGAACGTGGGGAAATCCTCCACCATCAACGCCTTGCTGGGCACGGAGCGCAACATCGTGACCGAAGTGGCAGGAACCACCCGCGACAGCCTGGCCACCCGCTACAGGCAATTCGGACACGACTTCCTGCTCGTGGACACAGCCGGGATGAGGAAAAAGGCGAAAGTGAACGAGGACGTGGAGTTCTATTCCGTGATGCGCTCCGTGCGAGCCATCGAGGACAGCGACGTGTGCATGCTGCTCGTGGACGCCACGCGGGGCATGGAGGCGCAAGACTTGTCCATATTCCACCTGATCGAACGCAACCACAAGGGCGTCGTCCTGCTGGTCAACAAGTGGGACCTGATTGAGAAAGACAACAAGACGCTGCTCAATTACGAAAAGGAATTGCGGACAAGAATAGCCCCGTTCTCCGACGTGGACATTTTCTTCACTTCCGCCCTCACGAAACAACGCCTGCTGAAAGCGCTGGAGGCCGCCATCCAGGTGTTTGAAAACCGGAAACAAAAAATCAAGACTTCCGAGCTGAACAGAATCATGCTGGAAGAAATCGAGAACTATCCGCCTCCCAGCCTGAAAGGCAAGTACATCCGCATCAAATACGTGACGCAGCTGCCCACCGCTTATCCGTGTTTCGCGTTTTATTGCAATTTGCCGCAATACGTGAAGGAGCCTTACAAACGCTTCCTTGAGAACAAGATACGCGAGCATTGGAATTTCCGGGGAGTGCCCATCGAGATTTTCATGCGCAAAAAGTAAACGCGGAGGACGTTCCAAGAGAAAAAGAGGAGAACATGGAGAAAAGGACCATTGAACACGAGGGAATCGTGACCAAGGTTGGGGAGGACGGCGTCAGCGTGATGATTCTAAGCCAATCGGCCTGCGCGTCCTGCCACGCGCGGGGAGCCTGCAGCGTGTCGGAGATGAAGGAAAAAGAGGTGCGGGCTACCCGTCCGGCTTTTCCCGTGAAAGTGGGCGAGCGGGTGAGAGTGGCCGCCAGCCTGCGAAACGCCATGCTGTCCACGGTGCTCGCCTACGCGGCCCCGTCGGCAGTCATCATCATCTCGCTCGCCGGTCTTTTGCGGGCAGGCGCGAGCGAGACTCTCGCCGCGCTCGGAGCCCTCGGCCTCACGGCTCTTTATTTTTGCATACTCTATTTATTTAGAGGACATTTCGCCAGGAAAATAAAATTTGAGATAAAGAGCTTGTAGAGTGAACAAAAAAATGGTAATTTTACGGGCGTTATATATAACAATAGAGACAAAACGAAGATTTTCTTTATGACTACTACTATTCTTTTCACTATCATCTCATTATGCCTCATCGGCATCGCGTCGGCCGTGATACTCTATTTCGTGGCTCAAAAATTCAAAGTGGACGAAGACCCCCGCATTGACATCGTGGAGGAATTGTTGCCGGGAGCCAACTGCGGAGGCTGCGGGAAGCCGGGATGCAGGGGGTTCGCGGAGGCCACGGTGAAAGCGGACTCGCTGGACGGCTTGTTTTGCCCCGTGGGAGGAGCGGCGACGATGACCAAAATAGCGTCCGCGCTGGGCCGGGAAGTCGTCATGCAAACGCCCAAAATCGCCGTGGTCCGTTGCAACGGGACGTGCGAGCATCGTCCCCGCACCAGTCACTACGACGGCTACAAATCCTGCGCCGTGGAACATTCCCTTTACCGGGGAGAGACCGATTGCGCCTACGGATGTCTGGGATGCGGAGACTGCGTGAAAGCCTGCGCCTTCGACGCCATCCGCATGGACGAGAACGGCCTGCCGGCGGTGGACGAGGAAAAGTGCGTGGCTTGCGGCGCGTGCGTGAAAGCGTGCCCCCGCAACATCATCGAACTGCGCAACCAAGGCCCGAAAGGACGGAGGGTGTTCGTCTCCTGCGTGAACAAGGACAAGGGAGCAGCCGCCCGGAAAGCCTGCGCCGCAGCCTGCATCGGATGCGGCAAATGCGCGAAAGAATGCCCATTCGGAGCCATCACCGTGGAGAACAACGTGGCCTACATCGACTTCAACAAATGCCGCCTGTGCCGCAAATGCGTAAGCGCGTGCCCGACACACGCCATCCATGAAGTGAATTTCCCGGCAAGGAAAATCACGGAAGCGACTCCCGAGGCCTCCACGACGGAAGCATAAACAGCGAACATGATTAAGAAACCACTAAAATATAACACAGTGCTTAAAACTTTCAAAATAGGAGGTGTACATCCACCGGAGAACAAATTGTCGGCACAGGCGCCCATTTCGGTCCTGCCCCTGCCCGAACAAGTGATTATACCTCTATCCCAGCATATCGGGGCGCCCGCCATCCCGACGGTGAAAAAGGGAGACCGCGTGAAAGCGGGACAACTTATCGGACAAGCCGCCGGATTCATTTCGGCCAACATTCACAGTTCCGTGTCGGGAACCGTCGTGGGCATTGACTCCGTCACGGACGCCAGCGGATACGCCCGCCCGTCGGTCATCATCAAAGTCGAGGGCGACGAATGGGAGGACACCGTGCTGGAGAAAGCCGAGGCGAAAAAGCCCGGCGATTATTCCAAAGAAGAAATCATCAAAGCCATCGCCGCGGCAGGAATCGTGGGCATGGGCGGAGCGACATTCCCCACGCAAGTGAAATTGTCGCCTCCTCCGGGAAACAAAGCGGAAACGCTCATCGTCAACGGAGTGGAATGTGAGCCCTACCTGACCGCCGACCACAGGTTGATGCTGGAACACGGAGAGGAACTCATGACCGGCGTGCAACTCATCATGAGAGCCCTTGACGTGCGACGGGCCGTGGTGGGAATCGAGAACAACAAACGGGACGCCATAGAGCTTCTCACCCGTCTCGCCGCCCAAATTCCGGGTGTCGAGGTGTGTCCACTGAAAGTAAGGTACCCGCAAGGGGGCGAGAAACAATTGATCAAAGCCGTCACGGGCAAATCGGTCCCCTCGGGAGGACTGCCCATAGCCGTGGGGGCGGTGGTTCAAAACGTGGGGACAGTGTACGCCGTATACGAAGCCGTGATGAAACACAAACCCCTCGTGGAACGCGTCGTGACGGTCACGGGCAAAGCGGTAAAGAATCCGGGGAACTACCTCTGCCGCATCGGCACCCCGATCTCCAAGTTGATAGAGGCCGCGGGAGGCATGCCGGAGGACACGGGGAAAGTCATCAGCGGCGGACCCATGATGGGGAAAGCCGTGATGAGCACGGAAATCGCCGTGACGAAAGGGACAAGCGGCGTTTTGCTCATGCGGGAGAACGAGTCGAGACGCCCCGCCTACCGCAATTGCATCCGCTGCGCCAAATGCGTGAGCGCGTGCCCGATGGGGCTGGAGCCGTTCCGGCTGATGCTGCTGAGCGAGCAAGGATTGACAGAAACGTTGGAGCAGGAAAGGGTGATGGATTGCATCGAATGCGGCTCATGCAGCTTCACGTGTCCCGCCCACCGGCCGCTGCTCGATTTAATCCGCTTGGGCAAAAACAGAACAGGACAAATGATACGAGCCCGCAAGGCTAAAAACCAATAGACTTAAAGACTGTTACTTATGAGCAATTTAACCATGTCACTTTCCCCCCACATCCACAACGGGGACTCGGTAGAAAAAAACATGTACGGGGTTTTGATCGCCCTTATTCCGGCATTCATCTGCTCCGTGATTTTCTTCGGCTGGGGGGCCATCATTGTCACAGCCGTTTCCGTGGCGGCCTGTCTTATCTTTGAATATCTGATACAAAAATACCTGCTTCGGCAAAACCCGACGATATGGGACGGTTCCGCCATCATCACAGGAGTCCTGCTGGCGTTCAACCTCCCGGTGAGCATTCCCCTGTGGATTGTGGCCATCGGCGCCTTGGTGGCCATCGGCGTGGGCAAAATGAGTTTCGGAGGCTTGGGGAACAACATTTTCAATCCCGCCTTGGTGGGACGCGTGTTCCTTTTGATTTCATTCCCCGTGCAAATGACCACCTGGCCCACCCCGCAAGGATTCGCCACGACGGACGCCGTGACGGGAGCCACGCCGCTGGCCATCGTCAAAGCGGCATTGGCCTCGAACGGCACCGAAGCCGCGTCGGGAGCGACGGCCCAAGGGCCGCAAAGCGTGAGCGAGATTCTCGCCGCCCACGGCATAACCGTCCCGGACATGCTTTACGGCAACATGGGGGGGAGCTTGGGCGAAGTGGCCGCCATCGCCCTATTAATCGGCTTCGCGTACATGCTGCTCCGCAAGATTATCACGTGGCACATTCCCGTGGCGATTTTCGCGACGGTAATCGTCTTTACCGGCATCCTGCACCTCGCGAATCCAGAACAATTCGCAGGCCCGCTTTTCCACCTGTTCACGGGAGGTTTGATGCTTGGAGCCATATTCATGGCCACGGACTATGTCACCTCTCCCATGACTCACAAGGGAATGTGGATATACGGAATAGGAATCGGTGTCCTCACGGTGCTCATCCGGGTGTTCGGTTCCTATCCGGAAGGAATGTCTTTTGCCATTCTTATCATGAACGGGCTTACGCCATTGATCAACCGTTGCTGTAAACCCCAAAAGTTTTAACCTCTTTAAAACAAGCAGAAGATGGGAAAAAAATTAGAATCGAATTTCAGAAACATGGTTTTGGTGTTATTCGTGGTGACATTCGTGGCGTCGGCGGCAGTAGGCGTCGTCAACACGCTCACCGCGGACAAGATAGCCCAAGCTCAGCAAGACAAACAGGTAGAGGCCATCCGGCAAGTGGTGGCGCCATTTGACAACGACCCGCTGACAGAGGCGGACACCGTGGGCACTCCCGACGGGGGCGAACTGGTGTTTTTCCCCGCCACCAAGAACGGAGAGCCGGTAGGGACCGCCGTGAAGACTTATTCAAACAACGGATTCAGCGGATTCATTTCCATCATGGTCGGCTTCAATCCGGACGGCAGCATTTACAATTATTCCGTTTTGGAACACAAAGAGACTCCGGGATTAGGCTCAAAGATGGGCGAATGGTTCGTGAAAGGAGCCAAAGGCGACGTCACGGGCAAGACTCCGGGAACGGCAGGATTGCAAGTAAGCAAAGACGGCGGCGACGTGGACGCCATAACGGCGGCCACCATCTCGTCAAGAGCTTTCCTCGACGCCATAAACCGCGCCTCCAAAGCGTTAGCAGAAAAACAGAAGTAGAACAATTGGAACATATAAGATATGAATAACTGGCAAAATTTCACCAAAGGCTTCTTAAAAGAGAACCCGACCTTTGTCCTGTTGCTTGGCATGTGCCCCACGCTCGCCGTGACGACATCCGCCATAAACGGGTTAGGAATGGGGTTGGCGACCGCGTTCGTGCTTACCCTTTCCAACCTCGCCATTTCATTAGTCGCGAATCTGATTCCGGACAAAATCCGAATCCCTGGCTTCATTGTCATCATCGCCGCCTTCGTGACGGTGGTGGACATGTGCATGGCCGCCTATATCCCGTCGCTTCACGCCGCCCTGGGAGTGTTCATCCCGTTGATCGTGGTGAACTGCATCGTGTTGGGACGCGCCGAGGCTTTCGCCTCCAAAAACAAGGCCATTCCTTCCATGCTGGACGGACTGGGCATCGGGTTGGGATTCACGATGGCCTTGACGCTTTTGGGAGGAATCCGGGAATTGCTGGGAAGCGGAAAGATTTTCAATCTTCCCGTGTACAGCGACAATTACGGGATGCTGGCGTTCGTGCTCGCCCCCGGAGCGTTTATCGTGCTGGGATATCTGATCGCCCTCATCAACCATCTCCGCAAAACCAATTAACAAGCAAACGTAAACAAAAAGCATTATGGAATACGTATTCATATTTATCACAGCCGTATTTGTCAACAACATCGTGCTGGCCCAGTTCCTCGGAATCTGTCCGTTCCTTGGTGTGTCGAAAAGCGTGCCCACCGCCCTTGGCATGACAGGCGCGGTAACGTTCGTGATGGTCCTTTCGACGCTGGTGACGTTTATCGTGCAAAAGACCGTGCTCGACCCGCTCAACATCGGGTTCATGCAGACAATCACGTTTATTCTCATCATCGCGGCACTCGTGCAAATGGTGGAAATCATCCTGAAGAAGGTAAGCCCGGCGCTTTATCAGGCACTGGGAGTGTTCCTCCCGTTGATCACCACGAACTGTACCGTACTGGGAGTGGCCATCATGGTGATTCAAAAAGATTACAACCTGCTGGAGTCCATCGTCTTCGCAGCCTCCACCGCAATTGGATACGGACTGGCCCTGACAATCTTCGCCGGCATCCGGGAGCAACTGGCCCTCACATCCATTCCCGCAGGAATGAAAGGCACCCCCATCGCCCTGATCACAGCCGGCCTTTTAGCCATGGCCTTCATGGGCTTCTCCGGCATGGTGTGAAACAACATAATGGGGGGGATAGCCCCAAAAACATCCTCCCCATTATAACATCAACTCCAAATCGCACAGCGAGCGACCTTTTCTATCTTGAAAAAATCCCAATAAGCGAGAAGCGGTCCCAGTTTTTTCTTCAATATCTGTTTTCCCCGCTTTTTATAGCTTTTCACAGAGTCCACCGACAAGCCCAACACGCTTGCTATTTCCTCATTCGATTTCCCCTCAAGGACCAAATCAAACACTTGACGCAAAGGATCGGGAAATTCCTTACACGTCTTATGCATAATAGCATACACCTCTTCCTCTATAATAGCATCCAAGAAAAAATCATGCTCCTGCCTTGCGGAAGCATCGTTCAAATAATTAAGTTCCGCCCTTTTATGCTCCAAATAATTTAAACAACGATTCTTAATGGACACATAAAAAAAAGACTTGAAGCTTTCCAAACTTTTAAACAAACGCCGAGAAGCATAACATTCAAATATAACCTCATGAACGATATCCTCGCAAACAGCAGCGTCAGGCACATACTTCATGGCAAAATGAGCAAACAACTGATAATAGTGCTCAAAGAAAAACTTATATGCCTGT
The DNA here is from genome assembly GCA_944320555.1 of uncultured Butyricimonas sp. Classification (GTDB taxonomy): domain Bacteria; phylum Bacteroidota; class Bacteroidia; order Bacteroidales; family Marinifilaceae; genus CALUMT01. The sequence continues at coordinate 26,077 of CALUHX010000013.1, forward strand.
TCATCTCCGGCACAAAAACTTTTCAACCATGCTTCTTCAGAGTCGTTTACCATAACATCAATATTTTGTCCGCACAAATATAAGGATTCGTCTGACACTTTTTAGACCCCATCCTGTTTTATTAAAAAATTACACAAGATGAGAAACACCTACGACATAAGCAATGCCATCCACAAATATCTTATCGGGAAAGCCGATGAAGAAGAATTGTCCATTGTGGCAGAGTGGCTTTCGGAAAACGAACATCACAAAAAAATCATGACCTCTTTTCAAAATGAGGAATATTGGAAAAAAGAATTGAAAGAACACCAACAATTCGACATCCTTGCCGCCTATCAAAGATTCCGACAAGCCAAACTCCGGCTCAGAAGAAAGAAATTGTTTTTACGCCTTGCGGGAGCAGCCATTGTCACCTCAATTGTTTTGGGCGCTTCCTTGGCGTTATGGCAACACAAATCCACTCCTGAGGTGACAATCTCCGCCAGCGAGATCAAACCCGGAAGCAGCAAAGCCACTTTAATCATGAGCAGCGGCATGACCATGCATCTTGAAGATTCCACAAATCTAAGATTGGATGAAAACAACACACAAATCAACATCCAAGACGGAGAAGTCATTTATAATCAACAAAAAGAAAGCGTCACTTCCCAACCGACTCCCCATCCTAACATAATCTATACCCCCCGAGGAGGAGAGTACAAACTCACATTGTCCGACGGAACGAGAGTATGGTTGAACGCCGACACTGAAATCAGTTTTCCGTCCATTTTCACAGGGAAATACAGGGAAGTCAAGGTGTCGGGGGAAGTATTTTTCGAAGTGTCGAAAAACCCACAACATCCTTTCATTGTGAAAACAGACCTCTCAACCGTGCAAGTAACAGGCACGTCTTTCAATGTGCGAGCATACCCGAACGAAGTCCAAAGAATCACTTTGACAGAAGGCAAAATCAACGTGAACTACCAAGGCCACATCTCTCCCCTTTTTCCCGGCGAACAATGGGTGCTTGACAAACATGGCGAACATGTGAGAAAGGTAAAGGCGTCCGCCATAAGCGGTTGGAAGAACGGAAACTTTGTATTTGAAGACGTTCCATTGGATGCCGTATTCAACGATCTTGAGCGCTGGTACAACATCCGGACCTTCTTCGGCAACCAAAATTCCAAACACATCAGGTTCACAGGCATATTTCCCCGATACAGCGACTTCAAACAAGTACTAAACATTATAGAACTAGCCACATGTGTCCATTGTGTGGTAAACGACAAAACAGTCATCATTTATCAAGACAATAAATAAGAAATCTCAACATATTTATTATTAACGCTCCCCGCAAGGGGACAAAACAATGTAGAACATGAACAAAAGATGCGAAACAAAAAAACGTATGAAACGAATAACTCACTATTGTCTATTCGTTTTATGCACACTGGTGTTTCCTTTTACAGGATTCTCCCAAGAAAATGCGCGCGTGACTCTAAACATGAAAGATGTCTCGCTTTTAGAAGTATTTGACGAAATCACCAAACAAACCCAATACGAATTCGTCTACAGCAAACCTCTCATCGACAAAGCGGGGAAAGTCTCTGTGAACGTGAAAAACGAGACCCTTGAGAAAACACTTGAAACCATTTTGGAAAAGACCGAACTAGGGTTCAAAATCGAAGACAAGCATATCATTATCTCCCCAAAATTGAAAACGCCACAAACGACAGAAATGACCACTTACACGGGAGAGATAAAAGACAAAAACGGCACTCCTTTGCCAGGAGCAACCATTCAAGTTGCCGGCACCACGACCGGAGTCGCAGCCGACACAGAAGGGAAATTTGCCATTTCCGTTCCGGACGCACCCAACCAAGAGCTCATTTTCTCTTTTGTAGGAATGAAGAAACAAACCGTCAAACTAACCGGACAAAAAACATTGTCCATCACCATGGAAGAAGAGGATGACCAATTGGAGGAAGTGGTCGTGACCGGCATTTTCAACAAACCCAAAGAAAGTTTCACCGGTGCCGCCGTAAAATTCACACAAGACGAATTAAAAACAGCCAACAACCGCAGCGTACTACAGGCATTGTCCAATCTGGACCCGTCATTCGTAATTGTAGAAAACAACTCGGCAGGTTCCAACCCCAATGTGTTGCCGGAAGTGCGCCTAAGAGGCGTTTCAACCATACCCACCGTGGACGACCTGCAAAATTCCACCAGAGCCGAGTTATGCACGCCCCTATTCATTTTGGACGGTTTTGAAATAACCCTAGAGCAAATGATGGACTTGAACAATGACGAAATCGCCTCCATCACCATCTTAAAAGACGCCAGTTCCACTGCCATGTACGGAAGCCGAGGCGCCAACGGAGTCATCGTAATCACGAGTATCGAACCACAAGTGGGAAAACTGAAAGTAAGTTACAGCGGAAACCTGAATTTAGAGATTCCTGACTTAGGCAGTTACAACCTAATGAACGCCAGAGAAAAACTACAAGTGGAATGGGAAGCCGGCGTATATAACAATGACAACCCCACAGACGACGCCGTTCTAAAACAAGCATACGCAAAAAAGATGTCACGAGTACTGGCCGGAGTAAACACCAACTGGCTCAAGATTCCCGTGCGCGTAGGCACCGGACAAGACCACTATTTAAACCTCACCGGAGGAGACCAGCATTTCCGGTTCAGCATGGGATTGTCCTACAATATCATAAAAGGCGCCATGAGAGGTTCCGACCGCAACACGCTAAACGGGAACTTGCGGTTGCAGTATCTGACCGAGAAATTCAGTTTCAGCAACAACGTGTCTCTCAGTTTTAACAAATCCAGCAACGGCACGTGGGGCGATTTCAGCACTTACGCAAACCTCAACCCTTACTACGAGCCGTATGACGAAGAAGGAAACATCGTCCGCCAATTCGAAACCGAGGGCAACAGGGCATTCCCGAACCCAATCAACAATCCTTTGGCCGACGCCCATACCAACAGTTTCGACAATTCTGACTACACAAACATCTCGAATAACTTTCAATTGACTTACAATCCGACAAAAACAATCCAAGCGACCGTCAATTTCAGTTATTCCAAACGGTATTCCAAAACAGAAACCTACACATCTCCCAACCATTCGGATTATTGGGCCCAAGATGACTATACCGTAAGGGGAGAACGCTCCTATAGCGACAACACCAATCATTCCTACAGCTTGTCCGCGACATGCTCCTATTACAACACATGGGGCAAACACATCATGACCGCCGGTGTCAATTATTCCCTGCTCGAGAATCAGACAGACACAAGAGGAATGAGAGTGATAGGCTTTCTCAACGAATCGATGAACGACCTGTCAAACGCAGACTCATACCAAGGAGACCGGCCTTCGTCCAGCAACAGCAAGTCGCGCTCGATCGGTTTAGCCGCTTCTGTCAATTACAATTATGACAACAGATATTTCGCCGACGTCTCCTACCGCGCGGACGGCAGTAGCTCTTTCGGCAACAATTCCCGTTGGGCTCCCTTCTGGTCCTTTGGATGCGGTTGGAACATCAATCAAGAAAAATTCATCCAGCACAACGTTCCATTCATCTCGCTGTTCCGTATCAAGTATTCCTATGGAGTATCCGGTTCCCAACAGTTCTCTCCCTGGCAATCACTTGGAACATACACGATAGCCACATCCACCAATTATCACGGCGGCATCATCGCCAACATCACAGGACTTGAGAATCCGGACCTCAAATGGCAAAGCACTTACCAACACAACGTGGGAGCCGACATCAGCTTATGGGAAAGCCGATTGTCAATAACAGCCAACTACTATCGGAAATTGACAAAAAATTCCATCACAGACATGGCTCTTCCCCTATCCACAGGATTTGACAGTTACACAGGCAACTCCGGAGAAATCCTAAACACCGGTTTCGATGTCAGTCTGTCTTTTTACGCGCTCAGAAACCTCAAAAAAGGCCTTTCTTGGAGTTTCAGGATCAGCACGTCACACAACAAAAACAAACTGTTAAAGTTGTCCGACGCCATTAAGGAGCGCATGCAAGAACTGTCTTCCAGACAAGCCACGACTCTTTACTACGTGTACCAAGAAGGCGAGAGCACAGACGCCATTTACGCCATGCGCACCGCCGGTGTCGACCCCAGCACTGGAAAGGTCATTTACGTATATAAAGACGGCACCCAGAGCTACCATTACGACGTATCGCAACAAGTGGTCTGCGGTGATCGAATGCCAAAATTCGACGGGCGCCTTAATACAAATTTCGTATGGAAAAATTTCTCCATATACGCCAGCTTCACGTTGCGCCTGGGAGGACAAAAATACAATAACACTTACGCCTCCAAAATCGAGAACGTGAATTTCTACAACAATCTGGACAAACGAGTGTTGACAGACCGCTGGAAAGCACCCGGCGACCACGCCGCATTCTATGGCTATTCCGAAAGCAACAACTACATTACCGACCGCTACGTGCAAGATGAAAACACACTCCAGTGCACAAACATCAACATCTCGTACACATTCCCCAAGAAGATTCTCAAACAATTGGGATTACAGAATCTAAGTCTTAACGCCAGCCTTGCCAATTTGTTCTACATCTCAACAGTAAGACAAGAACGAGGCACAAGCTATCCTTACGCCATCGAACCGACATTCGGATTATCATGTTCATTCTAAAACTAAAAGATTATGAATAAGTTTATATACATCAGTCTCTGTTCTCTCGTTTTTCTGTTCACTTCATGTGAAAAATGGTTGACAATCCAACCTAACAACGAGATTGAAAAAACGAAACTATACGAAACGGAAGACGGCTTTTGGCAAGCCACGAACGGGATATATTATTACCTGTACCACATTTATGACCCGTCCGTAAGCGCCACCGAATACCGTTACAGCGTGGACGTATGGGAAGACCTCATCTGCCTATGGACCGTGTCGTCGACATCCAGTTCCGCCCAGTGGAACAAACACATGTACAAGAACAGCAATGTGGAGAACGACATGGAGATCATTTTTCTGAATCTTTACAACCTTATCGCACATTGCAACACGATTCTGCAATATGTGGACAATGTCGATTTCCTTCCCTCGACAAGTTACAACATCATCAAAGGCGAAGCCTTAGCCTTAAGGGCCTACTTCCACTTTGACTTAATGCGCTTATGGGGGCCCATACCGACAAACATAGACGAGAACTACACGTACCTGCCATACGTGACCCAAGTGTCCAAATCCAGCAGTGAGTACAACACGTATGAGGATTACATGTCCTTCTTGCTCGAAGACTTAAACGAAGCAGAGAGACTGTTGAAGATGTCTGATCCAATCGTAAACTATTCCTGCGACGAGCTGAACACGGGCTCCATGTTTGGCGACTACAACCGGACGGAATTCTATTACCGGCAAAACAGGATGAACTATTACGGAGCTTGCGCCCTGCACGCGCGGGTCGCCTTGTGGATGAACGACCAACAAACAGCGGTATCTTACGCGGACAGCATAATCAATGCCACAAACGCGGACGGTTCTCTCAAATTCACTTTAGGGACAGCGTCCGACGTTTCGGAGGAGACCCAGACCAACACAAACACGTTGCACACGGAACATCTATTCAGCATTTATTATTCTTACTACAACTGGCAAGAAAGCTGGAGCACAATCCAAGACAACAAACACTATTTCCAATGGTCAAAAATAAGCTCACTCTTCAACGGGGACGAGAACGACTTCAGATTCGGAACTTTATGCTATCAGCCAGACGACTCACAACAAGCCTACGGGACTTCCCGCAAATACATGTGCTACGACGACTTGTGGGTTCCCCTTGCCCGGCTGTCCGAAATGTATTTTATCGTCATGGAATGCGGCTCATTAGACAGGGCGAACGAGCTATACAACCAATTTTGCGCTTCAAGAGGATGCCAATACACTGAATTAACCGCCGAGAACAGACAATCTATTGTCCTACAAGAATATTACAAAGAATTCATAGCTGAGGGACAAATCTTTTTCGCAAACAAACGCCTCGCCATACAAAATCCGTTGTGGGTGGAAGACGACATGAGAGAAGAACAATACGTGTTACCAATACCAGAAAGAGAGTCAAACTTACAGTAAATCAAAAAGCATGAAAACACTATTACATATCGCCATAATCGCATGCGTGGCATGCGCTTGTCAGGAACAAAAACCACAAGGCTACACCGGAAACAACACAATTATTTTTTACACGGACAACCTTGAGGACGAAGACCAAATAACCCAAACCTTTTATTGGGCCGCCGCTTTAAACCCTGATTCCGAATATGACACCTGCTGGGTCGATGTGGCCACAGTGGGAGACGCGGTGGATTACGACAGGGAATTGAAGATAGTCCAAGACACCGCCATCGGTTGGAATTATTTATATGACTTGGTTGGAAATCTTGTGGACTCCACATCCTACATAATCCCCAACCAAGCGGTGGAAGGCAGACATTACGTGCCGTTCGACGATGAAGGATTGCAACGGTTCATGGTCATGCCAGCCAACACATACCGCACCCAGATTCCAATTGTCATGCGCCGCGACCCGGACAACAATCATACCTTGACGTTGGAAATACGTTTGGTGGACACTCCCACTGCTAAAATTGGAGAAAGCAGATTATCAACTTGTCAAATCACTATAGAATAATAACATTATGAAAAAATTCCATCTCATTTATATTCTTCTTCTTTTAGGATTCATCTCTTGCGATTACGGAGAAGACTTTGACGGTTTTAAAGAAGAGCTTGTGGGAGGCGCCGTACAGGCCGTGTACGTTTCCCCAAGCTCAGCGACACTGTACATCGACAGCGAACTGCCCACCATGCGCGCATTTGTGACACCGATTTATGCCGCCGACACGACGGTCAGTTGGATGTCCGACCACCCTGAAATCTTAAGCGTGAATGCAGAAACAGGAGAACTGTCATGGGGCACCATCGCAAACAGCGAGGTGACAATTAGCGCTGTCAGCAACAGCAACACCAACGCGGTAGGCTCATGCACATTCACCATCCGCAATTCACGCAACAACTACGGCTACGTGGACGCCCGCTCCATTGGCCTGTGGATTTTAGACCGGAACATCGGAGCTTCGACGACTCCGGCCGAGAATGCCACTTGGTCATTCCCTCCCTCGGCCAAAGGCGCGGCAGGCAACTATTATCAATGGGGACACAATGACCCCGTGGCCAACATTGAGAACGGAGGAGCCAATGGCAACGGCTGGGGCGACACATGGCATTACGAGTCCGATGGAAGGAACCTGAATTCCGGCCTGCCGGGACGCGACCCGTATTGGTCCGCGGACAATCAGGCCTTCGTGGACTGGAGCAACGAGAGCAACTTGCCGGGAGGCATGGACGGATGGCGTTTGCCTACGAGAGAGGAATTGGAACAAATCGCCTATTACATAAACGAGGACAATTTCAGAAACGCAGAGGACAAAAGCAAGGCGAGAGTCCTATGGAACGATTTGGGATTCGTACCCACCGCCTACCTCGACATCTATTATGAGGGTTACCTGACCTGGCGCATCACGAGTTCTTGCATTCTTTGGTCGTCTGATTACGATCCCGAGACCAATCTCGTCTGGTGTCTTCAAATCGATGTCAGCAACGGCGTTATCAGCACAAAGATGGTCCAATATGAAATCAACCGAGCCATGCCTATTCGTCTCGTACGCGACGCAAGCTCATTTGACGGAGAAGACGAGTCCGAAAGCAGCGATGAACAATAACATTGAAAAAACAACTGAATATGAAACGTTTATTAATAAATATTTGCCTATTACTAACGATTATCGTGTCATGCACCGACACGGAAATAATGGACTCCACGTTCACTTTAGAGGTAAAAGGATTCGTGGAAGAAGAATGTTACACATTCGGAGAGGAACAACCTCTATATCTATGGGCATCCAAAAACTGGGCCGACAACCAAGTCTCAGAAGTGACTTACGAGGTCTATCCCGAAGCGTTGGAAGCCTACAATTCCTCAGAGGGAACTTCTTACAAATTACTTTCCGAATCTTGTTACCGAATCGAACAAGACTCGTTCTCGATAGACGACGAGACTCAATATGCCAAATTCAGAGTGATGTATTCTCCGGAGCAAATCATTGCCGAAGGAGGAAGTTACAACACGGTAGAATACGCCCTTCCTCTACGCATCCTTGTGAACGGGGTCCCCATGGAAGACCGCTACGGATGCGTGATTGTGGGATTCAACGTTAACAAGGCATTGATTTCCATCTCGAACCCCCGTGAGACATCCATCACTATAGACAATTCCGTCAGCCAAGAAATAGCCATGACTTTCGGAGTGAATTATAACAACATCGAATGGGTTCAGCTTGATTTCTCCATAAATGGCGAGTTAATCGACGAATACAACCAAGAACATGGAACGAGTTACCTTCCCTTCCCCATGGAAGACTTAAGTTACCTGACGGAAGAGTTTGAGTTGGAACGGGAAGTGGACGTGGACTCCGCCCTGTTCTATGCGGACATGGCACATCTGGACCAGACTCAAGAGTACTTGTTGGCCATCCGGTTAGACAATGTCTCGTCGACCCGGTGCAAGATAGATCCGGAGAACAACACCCGCTATGTGATTTTCAGCAATCCGCGCATTCCCCAATCGAAATGGAGAGTGTCGGCTAGCTCCACCATAGAAGGCTCCGCCACAAACTTAGCAGATGACAATCTTACCACTTTCTGGATGTGGAACTACAACTCCATCAATTTGCCGGAAAATATCACATTCCTATTGAACGACATGAGCGAGTTAGCCGTCATTGAAAGAATCCAATTATTCGCCCGTCAATACAACAATAGCTGGCAAGGGCCCGAAAACATGGAAATTTATGTCACGAAAGATTGCGAAACATGGGAGAAAGTCAAAGATTATACCGTGCAACTCAATGCCGACAATTTAGTCAATACCGACGGATATTACATTGAACTCGACGAACCGGTGGAATGCGTCGGTTTGCGAATAGACATCACTTCATATTATGACAATGGTGTCGGATTCATGGAAATTTACATGGAAGGAAAAATGCAAGAGAATCCCAATCCGCCAGCAATCGCCAATCGAATACCCCAGGACGTATGGGAAGTGACGACCTCCACGACCAGTTCCGGTTCTCCCTCCGATTTGAACGATGGCAATGAAAACACTAATTGGCTATGGCAATGGTCTAATTATCAGCTACCAGAAAACATCACCTACACGTTAACAGACCAATCCCAAACCGCCACGATTGAATCCATCGACGTGTACGCCTACAATACCGGCAACCCCTCATGGCTGGGAGCCAAAACAATCGAAGTACAGGTCCAAAACGGTGACGCATGGAACACGATTCAAACTTACAATGTGGCATTACGAGACGACGGACGCGCCGACACCGACGGTTACACCATCGAACTGGACTCGCCCGTCCAATGCAAGGCGATTCGCTTGAGCGTGACAGAAGTGTATAGCGACGGCCTTTCTTTCGGCGAAATTTACATGAACGGAGAATTAAATTAACCCACATGAGCATCTCAAAATATCTCACATTCTTCGGAGTTGCAATCTTCCTCATGGGTTGCAGCGACAATGAAAGAAACGGAGTTCCCGGCACTTTGCCGGGGAACTCCCTTCTTTCTTTCAGCGTGCTCTATAACGGAAGCTATTACCCCGCACAACAAGATTCTGAAACGGCATGGCACGCAAGCCTCCCGTCCACAGCGACTGACACAGCCTATTATGCCCGTTATGAAGTGGCGGAGGGAATCCACATCACACCTCATCCCAACATGCTCTTGAGCTATCCGAGAACATTCACACTAAACGACGACCAAGGCAATTCCCTAGACGTCACGATAAGCATAGACAATGACCTCCCCTATTATGGACTTTGGTTGACGGCAAACGAGACAAATCATTACCCAAACATACTGCCAAACCAAGAACGGCTCATCATCCTACCCGCCGATGCTACCAATCCAACCCTTAATTATCTTCTTCCGGAAGGCAGCACCATCTCGCCTGCTCCCGATTTAAGCAATTGGCCGGAAAACACGGACAAAGAATTCACCATTACCGATTCACAAGGGATTTCCACCACCACGACCTACCGCTGGGTTCGTAACAATTACTTCACCATGATTGTATTCGGCGATCCCGAATATGACATGCGAGGCCTATCCGGCGACGGACGCGAAATCAAGGAACTCATCAATCAAATCATCGACCTCAAAAACAACACAAATCTTTATTTCGAACCAGTCGAAGGATTGCGCGTCGATTACGGGCCGGAACTTGTTCTTTGCCTCGGGGACATCGATAGCGACGCAAATTCCAACATGGACAAATTCATGTCCGTATTCGGGGCTTTGTACGACAACGGAATTCCCTTTGTCACAATTTACGGCAATCACGACTGGAGCACTTACAATTGGTGGGACACTGCCGACAACGGCTTCACGCTCATTTTGGACAACGGCAACTACGGATTTACCTCCGGCGAGGAAAGCAACAATGAACGAACGCTGGCCCTTGTGGACCGTTCCATCGAGGAATCTCAAAAACTGGGAGTTACTTTGGAACGCAAATTTTTAAGCACCGATTATGGGCACAACTATGAAGGAGAGGTTTCTCCATTTGTGTTCTCTTTCCGGGGAATTCGTTTTTATTGCGGACAAACTTATTGGTTTCAACAATGGTACACGCCTACTAGCGGGCTTTTGGGCAAGCTCAGACCTGCCACATTCCATTGTACAGATGAAATAATGGAAGAATTGGAAAACAAAATAGAAAACGAATGGGGCAAAGACCCGGCCGTATGGATTCAGCATTATCCCATGAGCGACACACAAACCGATGGAGGATCTTCCATGTGGTGGCACAACCGTCAGGGATTCGGGCCTGAAGCCAATGACCCCAATGCCAACCAAAGCGTCAAATGGCCCACCTATGAAGACAAAGTGACACAAATGATGAACGTCATCAACAAAACAAAAAATCCCATATTCTTTGCGGGACACACTCATCAGGTAGCCACACACAAACACGCCACTTTCACCGAATACATTACCCCCTATTTCCGGAACAAAGGCATATACGTGGTGTTAATGAAAGAAGGAGAAGGTGCCATTGAAACAATACAATACTCATTATGAAACACATTATATCAATCTGCTTAATCTGTATGCTTTGCGCTCCCGCCTATCTGGCGGCCCAAAACAGCGTTGTAAACTGCGTTCATTCTCCCAATTGGGAAAAAATATTGCGTCACGCCCAAGACGAAAAGAAAATAATCTTCTTGGATTGCGGGGCTTCATGGTGCATCCCTTGCAAAAAGTTCGCGAATGAAGTCTTAACCATCGATTCCGTGGCCGAATTTTTCAACAAACACTTTGTCAATGTATACCTCGACCTCGAAAAAGATGAAATGCCGCCAGTTAGCGACATGCCGAATGTTCGCTCCATTCCGGCCATATTTTTCATCGATGCCCGTCAAAAAAAAGTTATCCACGGCCACTTTGGTTTACTTGACGCCCCCTCTCTCATGCGTTTCGCAAAAGAGGCTTATGGCGACCAAAGTATCGCAGCCATGAGGCAACGTTACCTTGACCGACAATTAAGCCAATGCGAAACCGCCATTTTTCTGCAAAATCTCCGAGACTGCAGATACAACGACGAATACCGGCAATATCTTCCCGAATACCTCAACCAACTAACCATCGAGTCCCTGCAAGACTCATGCATTTGGAAATTTTGCGAGCAAACCATCAACGATGTCAATTCTCCCGTATTTCAAATGGCATGGAATAACAAACAAATTCTTTTCGAACTTTACGGCAAAGAACGGGTAATGGGCATATTCACCAAAGTTCTCGACGAACAAATCGCATGGGAGTCGAAATGGAAGAACCGCCCAAACACATTCTCTGACTCTTTTGACCAATTGTGTTCTTGGGTCACGAACACCGACGACATTCCTCTCAAACAGAACTATCTCGTACAACTCGAAGCGGAAAAATATGCCCGAGCCGGTGAAACAGAAAAACTCACAGCTCTTTTGGAAAGAATTTGGAAAAATAATTGGGACAACGACCGCAAGAAGACATTCATTCGCAAATATATCCGCAAAATATATTCCAACGGGTCACCCAAAGAACAAAAAAGATGCATCGCTATATTAGACAAATTCATCAAACAAACTCAGGACAAAAGCACCAAAATCGATTTCCTTTTCACTGAAAAAGACATTTGGGAAAAACTCGGGAATCCTTCCAAAGCACAAGAAGCAGAGACCCGCGCTCAAAAACTCATGAATCCCCATTTATTCAAATAGTCATTTTTCGTTCATTCGAAAACTTGTGTTGTGTCAAGGAATCACCCATGTGTCAAGCAAGGGTGATTCCATTTTTCATTAAACGGAACGGATGTTTCAACAATTAGAAACAATGCCTATCTTTGTCACCCTAAAAAAGCACATAATGACAACTAAAGAACTCCAAACATCCGCGCGAGAAGATAGTAACCCGGCCACATTCTTCCAAGACCAGCTGCGGCATCCCATATTTCAAGTTTTGAGGGACATCGCGGCGGAGAAGAATCATGAAATTTACGTCATCGGGGGATACGTGCGGGACTTGATACTGAACCGCCCCTCCAAAGACATTGACATCGTCATCCTCGGCGACGGCATTGAACTGGCCAATGCCGCAGCTCAAAAGCTGGGAGGCATGCCCGTGTCTGTTTTCAAGCACTTCGGCACGGCCATGTTCAAATACAACGGCATGGAAATCGAATTCGTGGGGGCGCGCAAAGAATCGTACAGCCCGGACTCCCGCAAGCCGGTCGTCGAGGCAGGCTCCATAGACGACGACCAGAAACGACGCGACTTCACCATCAACGCCCTCGCCATTTCCCTGAACAAAGACACCTACGGACAACTCGTCGACCCGTTCAACGGACTGCAAGACATCCGCGACCGAATGCTACGCACCCCCCTCAACCCCGTGCTCACCTTTTCCGACGACCCCTTGCGCATGATGCGGGCCGTGCGTTTCGCCTCCCAGTTGAACTTCAAAATGGACGACATCACCTTCGCGGGCATCGTGGCCAACAAAGGCCGCCTGCGCATCGTCTCCAAGGAGCGCGTCATGGACGAGTTCAACAAAATCATGGCCTCGCCCGCCCCGTCTGTCGGACTCAACTTGCTGGAGCAAACCGGTCTTCTGGACGAGTTCTTCCCGGAACTCTCCGCATTGAAAGGCGCGGAGACCATTGAAGGCATAGGCCACAAAGACAACTTCTACCACACCCTCGCCGTGGTCGACAAGGTCGCGCAAAAATCAGACAACCTCTGGCTACGTTGGGCCGCCCTCATGCACGACATAGCCAAACCCGTCACGAAAAAATTCGTACCGGGACAAGGATGGACGTTCTACGGCCACAACCACGTCGGCGAGCGCATGGTGGAACGCATCTTCAATCGGCTGAAGCTTCCTCAAAACGAGAAAATGAAATACGTGCAGAAACTCGTGCTCCTCCACATGCGCCCAATCGTTCTGGCCGAAGAAATCGTGACCGACTCCGCCGTCCGCCGCCTGTTGTTCGACGCGGGAGACGACATTGACGACCTCATGACCCTGGCCGAGGCCGACATCACCTCGAAAAACGAAAGCAAAGTGAAACGGTTCCTCGCCAATTTTCAACTCGTCCGCCAAAAACTAAAGGAAGTAGAGGAAAAAGACGCCATTCGCAATTTCCAACCTCCCGTCAGCGGGGAAGAAATCATGGAGACCTTTCATCTGCGGCCATGCCGCGAAATCGGGACCATCAAAAACGCCATAAAAGAGGCCATCCTCGACGGCGTTATCGGCAACAACCCCGAAGAGGCAAAGGAATACATGTTCAAAATAGCGCAAAAAATAGGGGTCATCAAATGATGACCCTTCAACAAAAACTACAAACTACTACTTCAAGAAATCAGCAATCAACTTTGCCTGTTCTCCTTGGAAAACTTTCACGGGAGTCATCGGCACATCGTTATAAGGCACGAATTCCAACACTTGCAACATCACGTACTGCCCGTCCTCTCCACACAAAGCCTCCACGCTCAGATTCGACTGCTGCACCCGGGGCAGCGACTTCAAATCGTCAAATTTCCCATCCTCCACCATTTGGTAAAGCTTGTTGGAGTAATTGGGCGCAAGGTACACTTTATATTTCTTCAGCGCTTTCCCCGTGGGTTTGTAAACATATTTGTCCCGTTTGGAGAAAAACGCGGCGATACCCCATACCACAATAATCAACCCCACGATTATCAACGCCGAGGACAACATCTCGCTCACCGTCCCGCCCAAATGCGCGGCACCGTAATACAGTACCCCCGCGCCAATCACCAACAACACGACAGCCTTGACAGGCGACGTATGTTTCTTTACCACATCTCCATCCGTGACACTAGCGACATTGTCTATATAATCAAACTTGTTTTCCATAATTATTTCGTATATTTATATTTGTTTTACATAACACCACACACAACCCTTCCCGCACGACGCAATCATGCTCCTCATCATTCCATTAACAAAAACAAATACAAATCATACCAAGATTTCGCGCAAAGCAAACACATAATACCCCTTGTTTTGCTTCAACGCGAAAGAATCGAAATAATGGTTTTCAATTGATTTAACACAAGGCACAAACAATCTTTTCTGCTCCTCGGCCAATGCCGACAAACTGTTCCTGTGCAAATAACGGAAAAAAGGCGCCACGTTCACATTTTCATGCGCCACGCTTGCCAACACCGCATTGCCGTTCATGGCGGTCAACTTGGCCAGCTCTTGGAAATCATCGTTCTTGTCCACGCAGCCGTAGACCTCCACTCCGGACTTCACTTCCATCGAGGAAACATCCGCATGCCTCGTCGCCCCCACGAACGTGAGCAGCGCCACAAGCCAACATTGAACAATAAATCCTGCTTTCATGGGCGCAAATATATAACATCCTCCCGGTCAAATCAACATTTTTCCGGACTTATTTGCCCCATTGCTCCACTTTTTCCAAATAAGACTCCATCAAACGGGAAACCGCGTAACTTCCCAAACACTTTCGTTCGACCCGCGCGTATCTCTCCATGCCGCGCGGAAACTCCGACACCTCCACCCGATAAAACACCGCGTGGATAACCTGATGCGACAACACGTGCTTCCTCGCTTCGTACGCGTCAACGAAACATGCCTCCTCCACTCCATCAAACAACGCCCGGAACGCTTCCGTCCGCCGCAATTCCTCCCACGAAAGCGGCGCCTCCGTCTCCACCAGCGGAAACTCGTACAGATTTCTCCAAATGTCGTTTCCCGTCCGCTTGGCGAGCAACGTCTTCTCCCCGCGGCGGATGTCGAAATAATGGAAATAACGCTCCCGCGTCCTCGTCCGTCCCGCCTTCACCGGCAACACCCCCACCCGTCCCTCCGCCAAAGCCCGGCACCGATCGGCCAACGGACAAGCCCCGCAATCCGGCGAGCGGGGCACGCACTGCAACGCCCCGAACTCCATCAACGCCTGATTGTGCGCCCCGGGCCGCCTCTTGTCAAGCAACTCCTGCGCCAGCTCCGCAAAATACCTCCTTCCCTCTCCTCCGTCTATCGGCAGGTCCACCCCGAACAAACGGGCAAGCACCCGGTACACGTTCCCGTCCACCGTCGCATACGGCTCGTCGAACGCGAAAGAACAAATCGCCGCCGCCGTATAAGCCCCCACCCCGCGCAGCGACAACACCTCCCCCGGCTCCCGGGGAAAAACGCCGCCAAACCTCGCCACCACCTCCTTTGCCGCCGCATGCAGATTCCGGGCCCGGCTGTAATACCCCAACCCCTGCCAATACCTCATCACCTCGTCCTCGTCCGCCTCCGCCAACGCGCGCGCGTCCGGGAAACGCCCCACGAACCGGTTGTAATACCCCAATCCCTGCGCCACCCGCGTCTGCTGCAAAATCACCTCCGACACCCAAATCAAATACGGGTCCCTCGTCTCCCGCCACGGCAACTCCCGCCTGTTGGCCTCGTACCACCTTATCAAAACGTCGCTCAAACTTTCCATGTCTCTATCTTGCAATCCCCGCAAAAATAAGCAAAACGCCCCGCAATAAAAAATCCGGGCGCGTTCTCCGCCCGGATTTGTGTCAAAACCGACAAACTTTTCCCTTTCGCCTCCTTTGTCCTACTTCAGCCCCCTCTTCTCCAACAACGCCTCCTCCGAGGGAGTCTCGCCGCGGAACTTCACGTACTGCTCCATCGCGTCCGCGTAGCCTCCTTCCGCCAGCACGTGCTTCCTGAAACGCTCCGCCAGTTCCCGGTTGAAAATGTCGCCGGACGACTTGAACGCGTTGAACGTGTCAGCGTCCAACACCTCCGCCCACAAATAAACATAATACCCCGCCGCGTATCCTCCGTCAAAAATGTGCGAGAAATACGTCGTGCGGTAACGGGGCGCTATCTCCTCCATCAACCCGTACTTTCCGGCGAACTCCCGCTCGAAAGCCTCCACGTCAAACTTCCCTTCCGCCGTGATGGAGTGCCATTCCATGTCCAGCAACGCCGCCGCGATGAACTCCACCGTCGCGAACCCTTGATTGAAATGCCCGCTCTCCTGAATCTTGGCAATCATCTCGTCCGGCATCGGCTCGCCCGTCTCGTAATGCCTGGCGTAAGTCCTCAGCACCTCCGGCTCGCTCGCCCAGTTCTCCATCACCTGCGACGGCAACTCCACCATGTCGCGCGGAATCGTCCCCGCTATCCGCCGGTACTTTCCCCGCGTGAAAAACCCGTGCAGCGCGTGCCCGAACTCGTGGAACATCGTCTCCGTGTTGTCCCAACTCAGCAACACCGGCTCGCCCTCCGGCGCCGGCGAGATATTATAAACCAGCGACACCAGCGGCACCTCCGCCTTCCCGTCCCTCTCCGTGTAACTGCGGAACTCCGTCATCCACGCGCCTCCGCCCTTGCTCTCCCGCGTGAAATAATCCATGTAAAGCAACCCCAGCAGCGTCCCGTCCGCGTCGTCCACCTCATACACCTCCACGCCCGGATAATAAACCGGCACGTCCGTCCGCCGCTTCAGCGTCACCCCGTATAATTGGTTCGCCACGTGAAACATCCCCTCCCTCACATTCTCCAGCCGCAAATAAGGCTTCATCTCGTTCTCGTCCAAATCATACTTCTCCTTGCGCAGCTTTTCGGCGTAATACCACCAGTCCCAAGCCTTCAGCTTGTCGCCCAACCCTTCCCGGTCCGCGATGGCCTGCATCTCCGCCAGCTCCCGCTTGGCCACCTCCAAGGCGGGCTTCCACACACGGCCCAAAAAACCGAACACCGCCTCCGGCGTCTTCGCCATGTTGGCGTCCGTCACGTAGGCCGCGTACGTCTCGTAGCCCAGCAGCCGCGCCTTCCGCAAACGCAGATTCACCATCCGGTCCACAATCTCCTTGTTGTCGTTCGCGTTCCCGTTGTTCCCCCGCGCCGTGTACCCCTTGTAAATCTTCTCCCTCAACGCCCGGTTGTCCGCGTACTGCAAGAACGGGAACACGCTCGGCGACTGTGTCGTGAACACCCACTTCCCCTTCAGCCCCCGCCGCTCCGCTTCCGCCGCGGCCGCCATCCGCAAAGGCTCCGGCAACCCCGCCAAATCCTCCTCCCGCTCCACCGTCAACGCGAAAGCGTTCGTCTCGCTCAACAGATTATTGCCGAACCGCAAGCTCAGCCCCGCCAGCTCCTTGTTGATTTCCGCCAGCTCGGCCTTGTCCTCCTTGCTCAGATTCGCCCCTCCCCGCACGAAATCCCGGTAATACAACTCCAGCGTCCTCATCTCCAGCGAGTCCAGGCCGAGCTCCGAACGCCGGTCGTACAACGCCTTCACGCGGGCGAACAACTTCTCGTTCATCCGCGCGGCGTCCGAGTGCGCCGTCACCATCGGACTGATTTCCATCGCCAACGCCAGCATCTCCTCGCTCGTGTTCGCCGACTGCAAATTAAAGAAAATGCCCGACACCCGGCCCAGCAGCTCCCCCGAGCGGTCGTAGGCCGCGATTGTGTTCTCGAACGTCGGCTCGTCCGCGTTCTCCGCAATCGCCCGGATTTCCTCCTCGTGGCGGCGGATGCCCTCCTCGAACGCCGGCTTGTAATCCGCCAGCCGTATCCGCTCGAACGGGGGCGCCCCGAGCGGAGTCTCAAAAGTTTGCAACAACACGTTCCCCTCCCCCTTCCCCGCGTCCTTGCACGAGGAGGCGAAAGCGGCAACGCTCAAAAGCGCGATAATAGTCTTCTTCATCGTCCTTATATTTATTTGAAATTAAAAAACGGTTAAAGATAAAAACAATATCCCACTCCTCCAACAAGATTCCCCCGCTTCTTCGTACATTCGCAGCCGGACAAAACTAAAAACGACATGAACAACCTCATCATCGTGGCCCTCGGCTCCGCGCTGGGCGGCGTCTCCCGCTACCTTCTCTCCGACTGCGTGCGACGACTGTTCCCCACGGACTTCCCGCTCGGCACGCTCGTCGTCAACCTCGCGGGCTGTTTCGTCATGGGACTTCTCGCGGGCCTTCTCGCCCACACCCGCGCCCTCTCCGAGGCACGGTGGCTCCTCCTCGCCGTGGGCTTCTGCGGCAGCTTCACCACCTTCTCCACCTTCGCCGCCGACAACCTCCGCCTCCTCTCCGAAAAATCACTCCCTCTTTTCCTCCTCAACCTCGGACTGAGCGTCGCCGGAGGACTGCTCGCCGCATGGCTCGGCTACCGGCTCGTCCTACATTTCTCCGAATAAACGCGCCCCCGGAACGAAAAAATCGCTACATTCGCCCTCGTTAACACTAAAACAAACACGAAATGATAAGACACACCATCCTGCTCGCGGCCTTCGCCCTCCTCGGCGCGCCGCTCGCGTGGGCCCAGAACGAAGGCCCCCGTTCCGGCTACCGGTTCACCACCGTGGCCGACGTGAAAACAACCTCCGTGAAAGACCAGCAAAGCGTCGGCACCTGCTGGGACTACGCCACCCTCTCCTTCCTCGAGTCCGAACTGCTCCGCCTCGGCAAGCCCGAGCACGACCTCGCCGAAATATTCGTCGCCAAAAACGCCTACTACGAGAAAGGCGTGCGCTACGTCCAATTCCACGGCAACAACAACTTCAGCGAAGGCGGACAGGCCCACGACGTCATCGCCATGATACGCAAATACGGCATCGTTCCCGAGGAAGCCTACGCGGGACTCAACTACGGCCGCGACTTCCACCTCCACGCCGAGCTCGTCGCCGCCCTCAAGGGCGTGCTCGCCGGAGTCAACGCCAACCCCAACAAGCAAATCACCCCCACGTGGACCCGCGGATTCCGCGCCTACATCGAGTCGTACCTCGGAGCGGCGCCCGAAACCTTCACCTACCGGGGCAAGAAATACACCCCCCGCTCCTTCGCCGAGTCGCTCGGCCTCGACCTCGACGACTACGTGGAAATCACCTCCTACGAGGCCTTCCCCTTCTACGAGCAAATCGAGCTGCCCATCCCCGACAACTGGATGCACGAGCGTTACTACAACGTCCCCCTCGACGAATTGATGGCCATCATGCGCCACGCCCTCGAGAACGGCCACACCGTCTGCTGGGACGGCGACGTCAGCCACAACGGATTCAGCCACGGCAACGGCCTCGCCATCCTCCCCACCGACAACCCCGACGAGATGATTAACTCCGAAATATCCAAGTGGACCGACCTCTCCGCCGACGAGCGGCGCGACCGGCTCAACTCGTTCGTCGCCCCCGTCCCCGAAATGAAAGTCGACGACGCCCGCAGGCAGGCCGCATTCGACAGCCGCCTCACCACCGACGACCACCTCATGCACATCACCGGACTCCTCCGCGACCAGAACGGCACCTACTACTACAAGACCAAAAACTCCTGGGCGGCCGACAGCAACCCCTTCGGCGGTTATCTCTACATGTCCGAGCCCTACTGCCGCCTTCAGACCGTCGCCATCATGGTCCACAAGGACGCCATCCCCGCGGCCATCCGCGAGAAACTGGGACTCTGATTCCCGTCACCGACGGCACAAACAGACGGAGCTGTGTCTAAATGCCGTTATTGGCTATTTCGACATAGCCCCGTCCGCTTTTTCCCCCATTCCCTACCCGTTCCCCTCCGTCTGTCCCCCTACCCATTTTCCACCTATCTCCTACCTACACGGCCATCACCTCTTGTTCTTCTCTTGTGCTCCTCTTGTGCACTTCTTGTCACACAAGAAAAAAACAGGAAGTCCTGACTACATTCACATACTCTCTCATGGCCGTACCGGGGAAAAAGGCAGGCCGTATGAGGGAGAAAATCGGGAAACGCGATGAAATGGCCAAGATAATGCGTATTTTTGCCTTACAATCAGAGAACAACAAACACGCGACAGACATGAAGAAAAGAATCACAAGACTTATTTGGAAAAAGGCGGCGGGGGCGGCCCTGCTGGCGGCCATGGCGACGGGCGCGGGAGCACAGGACACGGAACAGGGAACGGAGGCGCAAGGATTCGTGCACGGACAATCCGAGGAAGAGGCGTACGTGTGGCCGACGGACCCGGCGGTGCGGGAGAAGCTGGACCGCTGGCAGGACCTGAAATTCGGGGTGCTGTTCCATTGGGGGCTTTACTCGGTGGCGGGCATCGTGGAGTCGTGGTCCATCTGCTCGGAGGACGAGGATTGGATATCGCGGCGGAAAGACATGACGTATGACGAGTACAAACGCTGGTACTGGGGGCTGGCGGACTCGCTCCGCCCGACGGCGTTCGACCCCGGACAGTGGGCCGGAGTGGCGAAGGAGGCGGGGATGCGCTACATGATTTTCACGACGAAACACCACGACGGGTTCTGCATGTTCGACTCGCGGCTGACGGACTTCACCATCGCCCGGGGACCGTTCGGCGGCGACCCGCGGCGGGACGCCGCGCGGCACGTGCTGGACGCCTTCCGGCAAGAAGGTTTCATGGTGGGATGCTACTTCTCGAAACCCGACTGGCACTGCGAGTGGTATTGGAATCCCTATTTCGCCACGCCCGACCGGCGGGAGAATTACCGGCGGGAGCGGCACCCGGAATGGTGGCGGCGTTACGCCGAGTTCACGCGCGGACAGCTGGAGGAGCTGACGAGCCGCTACGGGCGGATAGACATCCTGTGGCTCGACGGCGGTTGGGTGAGCGGCGGGGAGATAGGTCTGGACGGAGTGCTGGCCGGAGCCAGGGAACGGCATCCGGGACTGCTGGCGGTGGACCGCACCATAGGGGGAAAGAACGAGAATTACCAGACCCCGGAGCGGAGCGTGCCGGAGGAGCAACTGCCCCACCCGTGGGAGAGCTGCATCCCACTGAGCAACGACTGGGGATGGACGCCCGCGGCGCCGTACAAGTCGGCGCGGACGGTGATCGGCCTGCTGGCGGAGGTGACGGCCAAGGGGGGCTGCCTGCTGCTGGGCGTGGGCCCGACTCCCGAGGGGGTGATCGAGGAGGAGGCGGCGGATCGGCTGTGCGAGGTGGGCCGCTGGCTGCGGTCCAACGGCGAGGCCATCTACGGGACACGGACCACGAAACGGTACCGCGACGGCGACACGTGGTTCACCGCCTCCAAGGACGGGCGGACACTGTACGCCATCCGCGCCCTGAGGGACGGGGAATCGCTGCCCGGGACGATTGAGTGGGAAGGCAACGTCCCGACGGGAAAGATGACGCTGGTGGACGGAGGCAGGAGAGTGAAGTACTCCGTGGAGGACGGCAAAGTGAGGGTGACGCTGCCCGAGGGTGTCGCAGATGCCCCGGTGGCGTTGCGGTTCACCATAAAGGAGGCTGAGAAATGAGGGCCGGGGCCTTAATCGCGCTCGGCCTGCTCGCCGGAGCGTGCGGGCGGGACGCGGGAACGCCCGTGTACAAGCGGGCGGACGCCCCGACAGAGGAGCGGGTGGAGGATTTGCTGGAGCGGATGACGACGGAGGAGAAGGTGGGACAGCTGTGCTGCCTGACGGGCTGGGAGATGTACGAGAAGAGGGAGGACGGGACGGTGGCCGCGTCGGCGGCGTTCGGGGAGCGGATGAGGAAGTGCCCGCCCGGGGCGTTCTGGGCGACGCTGCGGGCCGACCCGTGGACGCGGAAGACGATAGAGACGGGATTGGACGCGGGGCAGTCGGCGGAGGCGCTGAACGCCCTGCAGCGGTTCGCCGCGGAGGAGACGCGGCTGGGCATCCCGCTGCTGTTCGCCGAGGAGTGCCCGCACGGGCTGATGGCCGTGGGGGCGACGGTGTTCCCGACGGGGCTGGCGATGGCCGCCACGTGGGACGAGGCGTTGGCCGAGCGCGTGGGCGAGGCGGTGGCCCTCGAGGCCCGGACGCGGGGGGCGCACATCGGTTTCGGGCCCGTGCTGGACGTGACGCGGGAGCCGCGGTGGTCGCGCATGGAGGAGACGCTCGGCGAGGACCCCGCGCTGGCCACCGCCTTGGGAACGGCGTTGGTCAGGGGAATGCAGGGCGAGAGGACGGAGGACGGGCGGCACGTGTGGTCGACGCTGAAGCATTTCGCCGCCTACGGCATGCCCGAGGCGGGACGCAACGGGGCGAGGGCCGCCTGCGGACCGAGGCAACTGCTGGGCGAATACCTCTCGCCGTTCAAGCGGGCGGTGGAGGCCGGGGCGGGGACGGTGATGACCTCGTACAACAGCGTCGACGGCGTGCCCTGCACGGCGAACGGGCGGCTGATTGGCGGGCTGCTTCGGGACGAGTGGGGCTTCCGGGGCGCGGTGTTCTCGGACCTGTTCAGCATTGACGGCATCGTCGGGGCGAGGGCCGCGGCTGACTTGAAAGAGGCCGCCGCCAAGGCGTTGCGGGCGGGGGTGGACCTCGACCTGGGGGGCAACGCCTACGGCAACCACCTGATGGCGGCTCTTGAGGAGGGACTCGTCACCGAGGAGGAAGTGGACAGCGCCGTGAGGCGCGTGCTGCGCCTGAAGTTCCGGATGGGCCTGTTCGAGAATCCCTACGTCTCGCCGGAACGCGCGGCGGCAGCGGCGAGGAACGCGGCCCACCGGGAGCTGGCGCGGGAAGCGGCGCGGAAAGGCACCGTCCTACTGAAGAACGACGGGATTCTCCCGCTGAGCAAGGACACGCGGAGCGTGGCCGTCATCGGTCCGAACGCCGACACTCCGTACAACCAACTCGGTGACTACACCGCACCGCAAAGGAGGGAGGACATCGCGACCGTGCTTGACGGCGTTCGGGCCGCGGTGTCGCCCGGCACGCGGGTCTCCCACGTGAAAGGCTGCGCCGTGCGCGACACCACTCGCAGCGACATCGCGGCGGCCGTCGCGGCGGCACGGGAGGCGGACGTGGCGATAGTGGTGGTGGGCGGTTCCAGCGCGCGCGACTTCCGCACGACCTACGCCGAGACGGGCGCCGCCACCGTCGGGGAGAGCGGGACGCTCTCCGACATGGACTGCGGGGAAGGCTTCGACCGCGCCACGCTGCGCCTGCTGGGCGACCAAGAAAAGCTGCTGGCGGCGGTGACAGCCACGGGCACGCCGACCGTGGCCGTCTACATCCAAGGCCGGCCGCTGGACATGACCCTGGCGACTCGGGAGGCATCCGCCCTGCTCACGGCCTGGTACCCCGGAGAGCAGGGCGGGGCGGCCATCGCCGACATCCTGTTCGGCGACTGCAACCCGAGCAGCCGCCTGCCGGTGTCCATTCCCCGCGGCGAGGGGCAGCTGCCCGTCTACTACTCGCAGGAGACGCGGCGGGACTACGTGGACATGCCCGGAAGCCCGCTCTACGCGTTCGGCCACGGGCTGAGCTACACGACGTTCGAATACAGCGGTTTGTCCGTGGAAGCGGGCGGCGGTGACAGTGTGCTGCAAACCGTCCGCTTCACGGTGACAAACACGGGCGGACGCGACGGAGAGGAGGTGGCGCAACTCTACATCCGGGACGAGGCGGCCTCCGTGGCCCAGCCTCCCATGCTGCTGAAGGCCTTCCGGCGGATATTCCTGCGGAAGGGCGAGAGCAAAACCCTCACCTTCCACCTGCGGGCGGAAGACCTCGCCATCTACGACGCGGACATGCGGCTCACGGTGGAGCCGGGCGATTTCACCGTGATGGTGGGCGCCGCCTCCGACGACATCCGTCTCACAGGCCGCTTCCGCCTATAGAAGAAAGGAAAACTCTCGGCTTTTCTTTCCGCACTGAGAAAGAAAACTCGTATATTTGCAAGAAATCCACAAACAACAAAGTTAATCGTATGATTCTTGAATTTTATGTCAGCAACTACCTCTCCATAAAGGATGACTTGAAAATCTCCTTTGTGGCCACCGCGCTCAAGGAATCCCTTTCGGAGCCGAGCGATTTGATTCCGGTCTCCGACACAGGCCTGTCGCTCGTGCGCAGCGCGGTGATTTATGGTGCCAACGCTTCGGGGAAGACGAATGTGTTGAAAGCGATTGCTTTTTATAAACGCTTCATCACGGAGTCGTTCAAAAACAGCCAAGCCGGGGAAACCATTGACGTGGAGAACTTCCGGCTGAACGCGGCCACGATAAACGAGCCCACCACAATGGAAGCCACGTTCACAAACGGCGAATATATTTACCGTTATGGCTTTGAGGTGGACAAGCAAGCCGTGCGGACAGAGTGGCTTTACCGGCGGGCAAACAAGAAAAGAGCCAAGGAAGTGGAGATTTTCTACCGCAAGGAAGAATCCACCACCGTACACGCCAAAAACCCGTTGATGCAGGAACTCGTGAACAAAAAGATGGTCCGCAGCAACGCTTTGCTGCTCTCCACCGCCGCCCAATTCAATGAAACAACGGCTGTCGGCATCCTGCAATGGCTCGGCGAAACCCAAATCTTATTCTGCAGCGAGGATGAAAAACTGTGGGAAGAAGCCATCAAACACCTTGACAATGAAACATCGCGCCGCCGCATCACGGACTTCGCCAAATATGCCGACCTGGGAATCGAAAGTATTTCCAAGACAGACAACCGCATCGTAAGCCACCACCACCAATATGACAACGAGGGCAGGACGACGAACGACGTGGCCTTCTCGTTCAACGGCAACGAGTCGGAAGGCACGATAAAATATTTCTCGTTGTCGTACCCCATCATTGACGCTTTGGACCACGGCAAACGCTTGGTGGTCGACGAGCTTGACTCCAAGCTGCACCCCCTATTGGTGCGCAAAATCATCGCATTGTTTAATTCGGCGAAGACCAACCCCAAAGGGGCGCAACTGCTGTTCACCACGCACGACACTTTCCTGCTCGGAGCCGGATTGTTCCGCCGCGACCAAGTATGGTTCACGCAAAAGGATAACTTCGGGGCGACGGAGGCCTATTCGCTGGCGGAATACAAAGTGCGCAGAGGCTCGCCATTCGA
Organism: uncultured Butyricimonas sp.; assembly: GCA_944320555.1. Taxonomy (GTDB): domain Bacteria; phylum Bacteroidota; class Bacteroidia; order Bacteroidales; family Marinifilaceae; genus CALUMT01. The sequence goes on from CALUHX010000013.1 coordinate 51,571, forward strand.
GAAAGACTACCTGCGAGGCAAGTACGGAGGCACCCCCATCATCGGCAACATGGAAACAATCTTTTATACGAAAAGCCAGTCATGAGAAAAAGAGACCATCGCACCAGCGACCTCCGGCGCCGTCAAGGCACAAGAAACGTCAAGCAATCGTTTCTCATCGTGTGCGAGGGACTTCGCACAGAGCCGGACTATTTCAATGCATTCCGCATGACCGCCGCGACCGTCAAGGCCGTGGGGCAAGCGATGAACACGACCGGCCTTGTCAACAAAGCCATCGGCCTCCGAGATGCCGAGCAGCAGAAGAAGAGGACGTACGACCAATGCTGGGTGGTTTTCGACAAAGACGACTTCCCGGCCAAGGATTTCAATCAAGCTATCGCTCTGGCGCACAAGAACGGATTTTGCGTGGCTTACAGCAATCAGGCATTCGAGTATTGGTTCCTGCTGCATTTCAATCTATACAAAGGCCCATTGCACCGAAACCGCTATGCCGACATGCTATCGCAACTCATCGGCGCACGCTATTCCAAAACGGAAGGCTTTGGCGCGGTCATGTACAACAGATTGCTCCATTTGCAGCATCAAGGAATTAAAAACGCCGAAGCGGTCCTCGCCGAGATCTCGCATGGCAATCCCGCATCGGAAGAATCTTCCACCACGGTCCACTTGTTAATAAAAGAGTTGAACAAATATCTCTGAGCATACCACCCACTAAGGAACCAGCGAGGCGCGGTAGACCTCGCCATCTACGACGCGGACATGCGGCTCACGGTGGAGCCGGGCGATTTCACCGTGATGGTGGGCGCCGCCTCCGACGACATCCGTCTCACAGGCCGCTTCCGCATCACAGGACGCTGAGCCAAGGGGAAGTTACGGCCAAACGCCGCTTCCCCTACTCTTCGGAACGCTCAAGGGCGTTCCGGCAAGCAATGCCAAAACAAACGACGACATTCCTCCAATTCCTTTCCCCTGCGGGCAGCCCGGAGGCAAGTCGCCGTTTCCTTGGAGGTAGCCCGGGGGCAGCGGGCGGGTAGCTAGGGGGTAGCTAGGGATCAAAGAATGGTAAACAATTTATCTGAAACAAGATTTGTATTTGCAAACAAATAGCAAACAAATAGCAAACAAATAGGAAACAAATAGCAGACAAATAGCAGAACCCTTGCTACACCCTACCTACCCGCCTCCTGCCCCCGACTTTCCCCCACCGTGCCCACCCCTTCCCGCCATCCCTTCGACCGCATATCAAATTCGAGCCGCAAGCACCGGCACAACCGCAAAAACAGGACACCATGGTAACGAATAAGTCCGTCAAGTCCCAAAATAAGGGAAATTCCACCCCTCACCGCATGTATTCCCCTAACAGATAGTGTCGGTCGTACAAACCTTGCATTCTGCATTCAAATCGCAACACCTCCATATAGCGGCACGAAAAACGCCCGGCACAGGAATCACAATTGAAACAATCGGGGAGCGAGAGGTTGTCCAACACACGCTCCGGACACGCCATGTCCGCCATCACCTCGCCCGCCAATTTGTCTCCGTACAAACGGCGAAGCACTGTCGCACAATCATCCGTCCGCCCGTGCCAAAAGAAAAAGTCTCGCACACAATAGCAATAGCGAGAGCATGCGTTTCCTTTTTGGGCCAAAAAACGGGACATGTAGAAATGCGCCTTCTCGCTGTCGCCTATCCGGTAATGGCCCAAAGCCAGCATCAAATCAAGGAATTAATCAAAGCCAACAGCCGGATCATCGACTTGCTGTGCAAACGCCTTGACGCGCTGGAGAACAAACTTTCCTAACTCTGTCCGATTTTCCCGTAGAAGGCTTTCCGCCGACGGGCGTAGGCGCACCACATTTGGTCGCCGTAGCTATAATGCCACCATTCGTTGGGATAATTGACGAAACCCGCCCGTTCCATCGCCCGCCGCAATATTTCCCGGTTCGTCCGTTGGAGCGGGGTAAGGGAGGGATTTTCCGTCTTCGTCAGTGCGTTATACTCGCCAATCTCCGTCCCCATGTCCAAGGCTTCCGTCCCGGCATAAAGCGTCACGTCCAAGGCTCCTCCCGTCTGGTGGCCACCTCCGTCACCCGACGTAGGGTCGGCGCAAAAAGCCCGGGCTCTCCGTTTCAATTCATCCTCCGAAAGTCCGGGACAAAGCGAAGCGACACGCTCAAGGGCCCGCTTCCATTTCCGCCGTTGTTCCTCCACCGAACGGTAGGCGCTTTTAACTTTCAACACATAAGCGGCGGGCAAATCACGCACCACGTCAAGCAATAGCAGACACACCCGCAAACGGGCTTTCAACATTCCTTCCGTTTCCATCCTGTAGCCCAACACTTCGTCCATGTCCACAAGCCGTTCCCCGCATTCCTCGACTCTCACCGCGCGGATGTGTTCTGCGGGATAAACTTCGCGAATCCCCAAACGCACCAGCCAGACATTGCACAATACTCTCCATTTTCTCATGGCGGACCAAATGAAAAGAGAGCGTGGCTGTCGTTGCCGCCACACTCTCTTCCGTTGAAAATCACATTTATCTCATTCCGCCCACAGCCGCACAAGATTCAGGATGGTCTGCCGGGCGCGGCGCATGGTGTCGACGGAGCAGTACTCGAACTTGCCGTGGAAGTTCATGCCGCCCGTGAAGAGGTTGGGACAGGGCAGGCCCATGTAGGAGAGACGGGCTCCGTCGGTGCCGCCGCGGATGGGGCGCACGATGGGAGTCACGCCGGCCTGGCGCATGGCCTCGACGGCCTTGTCGATGACCTCGGGATGCGGCTCCACCATCTCCCGCATGTTATAGTACTGATCTTTCAGCGCCAGGGTGAGCACGCCCTCGCCGTACTTGGCGGAAAGCAACGCCACCGCTTGCTCCATAAACCGCTTCTTGGCCTCGAACTTCTCGCGGTCGTGGTCGCGGATGATGTAGCTGATTTCGGCGTTCTCCACGGTTCCGTTCAACCCCACGAGGTGGTAGAACCCCTCGTATCCGTCGGTGTGCTCCGGCCGCTCCCACGCGGGCAGCAGGGCGTTCAGCTCGGCGGCCACTTGGAGGGCGTTAATCATCTTGTCCTTGGCGTAGCCGGGATGCACGTTGCGGCCCTGCACCGTCACCTTGGCGCTGGCGGCGTTGAAGTTCTCGTACTCCAGCTCGCCCTCGTAGCCGCCATCGACGGTGTAGGCGAACTTGGCGCCGAAACGCTCCACGTTGAAATAATCCACGCCGCGGCCCACCTCCTCGTCGGGAGTGAAGCCGATGCGGATTTTGCCGTGGGCCACCTCCGGATGGTTCATCAGCCACTCGGCGGCGGTCATAATCTCGGCGACTCCGGCCTTGTCGTCAGCCCCGAGAAGGGTGGTGCCATCGGTGACAATCAGCGTGTGGCCCTTGAAATCCTTCAATTCGGGGAAATCCTTGACGGTCATCGTCAGGGTCTCGTTCAGCGGGATGTCCTTGCCGTCGTAATTCTCGATAAGACGGGGACGCACATTCTCGCCGCTCATGTCGGGACTCGTGTCCACGTGGGAGATAAAGCCAATCACCGGACAATGCTCGCATCCCGGCGTGGCGGGAATCGTGCCCATGACGTAGCCATGCTCGTCCATCCCGACCTCGGTCATGCCGAATGACAACATTTCCTCCATGAGGTAGCGGAGAAGCACCTTCTGCTTCTCCGTGGAGGGGAAAGTCTCGCTCGTCTCGTCGCTCTGCGTGTCGAAACTCACATATTTCAAAAAACGTTCTACTAAATCCATTTCCGTCTATTTTTTAGTTAGTTCATATCATTTCTTCGCCCGCAAGGCGTCGTAAATAAAATACAGGATAATCAGCACGTACATCACCACGGCCAGCATCTCGGCCCCGCTCCATTCCATGTACCAGTCCGCGCCGCAGTATTTCAGTATGGCGCTGATCACGCCCATCAAGGCGCCACCGGCGATGAATCCGGAAGCAATCAGCGTGCCCCGCTCGCGACGGGCCTTGTTCACGTTCTCGTCCTTGCTGCGGGAACCCACGTACCAGCTCACGATGCCGCCAATCAGCAACGGCGTGTTCAGCTCCAGCGGGATGAACATGCCCAAAGCGAAAGCCAAGGCCGGAACGCCTATCATCGTCAGAATCAATGCCAAGGCGGCCCCGGCGAAGTAGAGGAGCCAAGGCGTGGCCCCGCCTTCCATCAAGGGCTTGATGACCGCCGCCATGGCGTTGGCCTGGGGGGCCACCAAAGCGCCCTCGCCCACGAATCCGTACGTTTGGTTCAGCACCATCATCACGCCCGCAATTGTGGCGGCGGAAACGGCCGTTCCCAAGAACTTCCACCCCTCCTGCTTGGCGGGAGTCGTGCCCAGCCAATAACCGATTTTCAAGTCGGTGATGAATCCGCCGGCCATGGACAAGGCCGTGCACACCACGCCTCCGATAATCATGGCCGCCGTCATGCCGCTCGTGCCGCTCAATCCCGCGCTGACCAGCACCAAGGAACTAAGGATGAGCGTCATCAACGTCATCCCGGAAACGGGATTGGAGCCCACGATAGCGATGGCGTTGGCCGCCACTGTCGTGAAGAGGAAAGAGATGATGAAGACTATCAACGTGGCCACCAGCGTGTGGAACCAGTTGTCCAGCACGCCGAACTGGAAGAAGGCGAACGTCGTAATCAACACCGCAATCACGCCGGAGAGGATGAGCCGCATCGAGAGGTCGCGCTGCGTGCGCTCCACCTGCTCGCCCGACGATTTCTTATGCCCCAATTCTTTCACGGCCAAGCCAAGCGCCTGCTTGATGATGCCGGCCTGACGCACAATGCCAATCACTCCGGCCATCGCGATGCCGCCGATGCCGATGTGGCGGGCGTAGTTGGTGAATATCTGCTCCGGCGACATGTCCTTCAGCAACATGGAAATGCCCTCGCCCACGGCCACCGTCTGCCCGTCGGCGAAATAGCTCACGAAAGGAATAATCACGAACCACACCATGAACGAGCCGGCGCAAATCACAGCGGCGTATTTCAAGCCGATGATGTAACCCAAACCCAACACGGCGGCGCCGGTGTTCACTTTGAATACGACCTTCATCTTGTCGGCCAACATCTCGCCCCAGCCCATCAGACGGGTGGAGATGGCGTCCGTCCACCAGCCGAAAGTGCTCACGCAGAAATCATACAAACCGCCTATCAGCCCGCTGACGGCCAGCAGCTTCGCCTGGTTGCCCTTCTTTTCCCCGCTCACCAGCACCTCCGTCGTGGCCGTCGCCTCGGGGAAGGGATATTTCCCGTGCATGTCCTTCACGAAATACTTGCGGAAGGGAATGAGCAGCAAAATGCCCAGCACGCCCCCGAACAAAGAAGAGAGGAACACCTGATAGAACTGGGCGTCCAAACCCAGAATATACAATGCGGGCAAAGTGAATATGGCCCCGGCCACCACCACGCCCGAACTGGCCCCGATGGACTGGATGATGACGTTCTGCCCCAACATGTTCTTCTTGCCCAACATGTTGCCCACCCCCACGGCGATAATCGCTATCGGGATGGCCGCCTCGAACACCTGCCCCACCTTCAATCCCAAGTAAGCGGCGGCGGCGGAAAAAACGATTGCCATGATAAGACCGAACGTCACCGAATACGGCGTCACTTCTTTCGGCCTCGACTCCGCCGGCATCATGGGCTTGTATTCCTCGCCCGGCGCGAGCTCCCGGTACGCGTTGTCCGGAAGTGAATTCATTTGTTTATTCTCTTGCTCCATCTTTTTGTAGTATTAAAGAATTATATAGCCCCAAAGGTAATTTTTTCTCCGGGAAAACAGGCCGACGAACCGACTTTTCTCGCCTTTTTCAACGAAAATCTCCCTATTCCCGCTTCAACCGGTAACGGACTCCGTGGTCAAGGATAAAATCCAACACCTCGCCGAACAATTTTTCCACGTCGGCCACAGAGAGATTCCGTCCCACCTCGCCGAAATGCCCGTTCAAGGCACGGGACAATTCGTCCTCGCCCACACCCAAAGCCTTCGCCAGCTCCCGGGTGTCCTCCCGGTCCACCACCGCCAAGGTCTTTTCCGTCCTACTCCTTCTCCCATACCTCTCCTTCTCCATCTCCACCACAAACTCTCCGAACTTGTTCACCGCCGCGCCCAACGACGCGACCACCGGCTGGTCGTTGTCCGATTCCACAAAAAACTCTTTCGCACTCATTCTTTCTCGTTTTCAATTACACATACAGTTTATCCGATTCACGGCGTAAAATTACAAAAATAATCCTCCGCACCAGAGAAAAAAAGAAAAGCGTGTGCTTTCCTAAAAAAGTTGACTTTGTGATTACTAAATTTACGACACTCATATTCGTCTCAAAAATAGTGTGCACGGCGGGGGAAAGTCGGGGGCAGGAGGCGGGTTGCTTGGGGGTAGCTTGGGTGTTGCTATTGACTTCCTATTGACGTCCTATTGACTTGCTATTGGTTTATCAATAGAAAACCAATGTCAAATGATTAGGAAATTGTTCTTTTACCCCAAGCTACCCCCAAGCTACCCGCCGGATAGTAGCCACATCCCCCCAAGTTGCCCTTGCGGGGCAGTGAAAAGACAGGAGAAAGAAAGAAATGGAGTGGGATTAAATTCCTTTGAGGGCAGAGGAACAAGAAAAATGAAGGGAAATGCTTGCAGGGGAATGAAAGGGAAAGAGTTGCGGAGCAATGGCATTCGGCCGAATGCCATGCTCCGCAACTCTTCTCATCGGGAAAGTCCCCCGGAAGTGGAATACGAAGACGCGCTTATTCCCAATAAAGGACTACGTCCTTGTCCTTGTCTTCCACTTTCACTTTATGCTCGACAGGCTTGCCGTCGGAGCCGGTGTATTTGAGGGTGTACTCCTTGTTTTTCTCCACAAGGAAAGAAAGCATGTCGTTCATGTCCTGGGTGGGACCGGCAGTCCTGCCGCCGCCCACTTGGTCGGGGCCGCAGAAGATGTCGATATTCGTCGGCACGCGGTCGGCGGATTGCGAGGCGTGGCGGCGGTCCTTGTACACGACCACCTTCAAGGCCACGTGGTTGCCGTCGGCGATTTGCTGCTGAATGCTCTTGTTGTACAAATCGAGGTAGCGGGCGGTGACGTTGATGGCGGGCACGTAGTCAATGGAATAATCCCACACGAGAGGGAAAGATTGGCCCGTCGGCTTGAAAGAGGAAGCCCAAATGGCGTGCTCCCGGTCGTTCGGGTCGGCTTTCCCGGCGTCGGCAAGGAACCAGGACTCGTTCAAGGCGGCGAAATAGTATTCGGTGAAATACCATTGACCGTCAATCCACACCTCGCACCAGTTGTGGTTGCCGCGGTTGTCGTGCCAGTTGGCCGTGCCGGCGATGCGGGAGGGAATGCCCACGGAGCGGAGCGCGTCCGTCAGCAGGATGGAAAGCCCGCTGCAGGAAGCCATGCCTTGGCGCATGGACTCGGACGGGTTCTGGTCCGGCTTCTCGCGGGCCGTGTTGTAATCCACCTTCACCTCGTCGCGGATGTTCCGGTTCACGGCCTCGATGGCCTCCCGCAACGTCTTGCAATTTTCCACATAAGGAGTGAAACGCTTATAGAAGTCCTCCCGCCAGCTGTCGCGCTCCTCGTTGAGGGAGACATAAGGCAGGACGTCGTTCAGGAATACCGAGTCGGGCACGGCCTGCGCCCAAGGGAAGCGGGCGCGCGCCTCGTAAGCCAGACGCGTGTTGGTGAGCAGGAAATCGGCGGAAAGCGTCGTCAAGTCGCGCTCCGGCATATAGGCTATCAGGAAAGCCATGCCTTCCTTCTGCTCGGCGGGAGCCTCGCTCAACGCCTTTTCCAACTCGGCCTTGTTCGCTCCCGCCTTTTCAAAGGCGGCGTCCAACAATGCGTGATACTGTTGCGGCACCCCGGCGTATTTGCCACACGCACAACAAAGGGCGCAAAAAAGAGAAATAATCAGTGTTCTCATGTGATTCAAATTTGTTTGTTACTAAAATGTTTTATGAATTGCGCTCGTTCGTAAAGGTCCGGGTTGCCGACCGAGGCATAGGAAAGACGGCCTTGGAAATCGTCAATGACCCCAAACCCTTTGTTTTCCATCCACCCGGAGAGGAAACGGTTCATGTCGGCGATGACCCCGATTCCCCGCTCGTAGAGGACGGAGCAAAGCTGAACCGTGGTCGCTCCCGCCAAGATGAGCTTGACGACGGCGGCCCCGTCGTGCACGCCGGTGGAAGCCGAGATTTCAAGTCCCTTGTCCATGCCGGCAAGAATGCCCGTCCAGCGCAGTGTGGCGCGCAATTCCTCCGGCGTGCTGAACACGGAAGCGGCCCCGATGGCAAGCGCGTCAATGTCGATGTCCGGCTCGTAGAAACGGTTGAAGAGCGTGACCGCGTTCGCTCCCTGCGCCTTCACTTTCCCCACAAACGCGGGCAGATTCGTGAAATAGTGGCTGATTTTGACCGCCACCGGGATGTTCGCGCTCCGCTTGACGGACTTCACGATGTCGAAATAAATATTCTCTATTTCCTGGCTGGACGCAAAAGCGTTCACAGGCAAAATAAACACGTTCAACTCCAAAGCGTCGGCACCCGCCTCCTCAAGCTGCTTGGCGAATGACACCCATTCCCCGCCGCTGAAGCAATTGACGCTGGCAATCACGGGAATGGAAAGCCGCCGCTTGGCGTCGCGGACAAGTTCCACGTATCGCTGGAGCGTGTTGGAACGGACGTAAGCCTTGATGTAATCCTCCGCCTCCGCATATCCTCCCCCCACGCCATATCCCTCACGGAAAAGATGAGTGGACTCCTCGTCGATTTGCTCTTCGAATATCGACTTCAAGACAACGGCTCCCGCGCCGGCCTGCTGCATTTGTTCCATTTTGGCCACGTCGGCGGTCAACCCGCAACTGGCGGCGATAATCGGGCTGTCGAGTTCCAAGCCCATGTACTTTGTTTTCAGAATTGCCATAACTGATTTAAATTAAATATTAATAATGCCTGCTCACACGTTGTATTGGCGGGCTCCAAAGATGGAGCTTCCCACGCGCACCATCGTGCTCCCCTCCTGGACGGCTATCAAATAATCGCCGGACATGCCCATGGACACTTCCTTGAAATCAGGCGAGGACGGGAAATAATCCCGCTTCAGGGTATCGAATATCTCTTTCAAGTGACGGAACTCCCGACGGATTCGCGCCTCGTCGTCCGTGTTGGTGGCCATTCCCATGACGCCCGCGACGCGGACATTGCGCATCTGGCGGTAGGCCTCGCTGTCGAGTATCTCCCGGGCCTCGTCCAGCGTCAGGCCGAACTTGGTATCCTCCAAGGCGATATGAAACTGCAGCAGGCAAGGTATCACCCGTCCCGCCTTCAACGCCTCCTTGTTGATAGTCTCCAACAGGTGCAAACTTTCCACTCCGTGGACAAGACTGACAAACGAGGCCATGTATTTCACCTTGTTTGTCTGCAGGTGGCCTATCATGTGCCACTCTATGTCTTTCGGCAGCCGCTCGTGCTTCTCGACCATCTCCTGCACCTTGTTCTCGCCAAACACCCGCTGCCCCGCCCGGTAGGCCTCCTCAATCATCTCCACCGGTTTCGTCTTGGACACAGCGACCAACGTCACTCCCGCAGGCAACGAATCCGCCACATGTTTCAGATTTTCAGTAACGCTACTCATGTTCTCAAGTTTTTACGTCTGTACTTTTCACAAAAACATACAAATATAGGGCAAAAACCTCACACACCGCACTCCCAAGCTCACAATTTTCATTTTTCTCTTCCGCGGCGAGGAGCCTGCGGGATATTCCGAAAATTGTTTTACTTTTGGAGGCGTAAACAAACAAATCGCATGCAACGATACTTTATCGAGTTAGCCTACAACGGGAGCCGGTACAACGGGTGGCAAATCCAACCCAACGCCCCGTCCGTCCAAGAGACATTGGAACGGGCCTTGTCCCTGCTCCTGAAAGAAGAAATCCGTGTCACAGGCGCCGGACGGACGGACACGGGCGTGCACGCCTCGTTCTTCGTGGCCCATTTCGACGCACTGTCGCCCGTGGCGGACGAGGCGGCGTTATGCCTGAAACTGAACCGATTCCTGGACGACAGCATCGCCATCCGCTCCATCTACCCCGTGAAGGCCGACGCCCACGCCCGTTTCTCGGCCCTCTCGCGCACCTACAAATATTATCTCGACAAAACGAAGAACCCCTTCACCCGCGAGTTCGCCTACCGGAGCTATCCCCTGCCGGACATCCGGCTCATGAACGAGGCCTGCGCCATCCTCACGCGGCACGAGGACTTCACCAGTTTCGCCAAGCTGCACACCGACGTGAAGACCAACATCTGCCACCTCATGGAAGCCCGTTGGGAGGACACCGGCAGCCAGCTCGTCTTCACCATCAAGGCGGACCGTTTCCTGCGCAACATGGTGCGCGCCATCGTCGGCACCCTGCTCGAAGTGGGGCGGGGCCGCCTCTCGCTCGAAGACTTCCAGAAAGTCATCGAAAGCAAAAACCGCTGCAACGCCGGAGTGTCCGTGCCGGGCAAAGCCCTGTTCCTCTGCGGCATAGAATATCCCGATTGTCGAATATAAAAAGAAATCACCATGAAAAACATACTCACGCTCCTTCTCGCATTGCTTGCCTTGAACGCCCCGGCCATCACGCTTTCCAAAGAGGCCACTATCAGCGTGCTCACCTGTTCGCCGGGCGACGAGATGTATTCCCTGTTCGGCCACACGGGCATCCGGGTCACCGACCCCGCACAAGGGCTGGACATCGTGTTCAACTACGGCACGTTCGACTTCGACACCCAAGGATTCTACCTCAAATTCGCCCGGGGACTGCTCCCCTACCAACTCTCCATCTCCCGCTTCCGCTACTTCAAAGCCGCCTACGAGGAAGAACGCCGCAGCATATACTCACAAACCCTGCGGCTGGATTCCGTGCAGAAACAACGGCTCATGAACCTGCTGGAAGAAAACTACCGCCCCGAAAACCGCTCTTATCTATACAACTTCCTCTACGACAACTGCTCCACCCGTGTCCGGGACATCATAGAAAAAAGCTTGGGCGGCGAAGTGGAATGGAGGACCCGGGAAAAGGACAAGAGTTTTTGGAACCTGCTGGACGAGTACATGGCCTCCTCCCCGTGGATTCAGTGGGGCATCCACACGATTTTAGGCTCTCCTGCCAACGCCGACGCCAACCGCCGCGAGGAGATGTTCCTGCCGGACTATCTCATGTTCGCCATTGACTCCGCCTACCACGACGGCAACCGCCTCGCCGCTCCCGTCGAGGTCGTTTACCAAGCCCCCGCCCGCAAATCAGGCACGCCGTGGTATCTCTCGCCCGGCTTTGTGTTTCCCGCCTGCGTCCTCTTGCTGGCCGGCCTGCTCCAACGCGTCAAAGGGCGGAGGCTGCTGAAGGCGGCGGCCTTTCCCTTCTTCCTCGTGAGCGGAGTTATCGGCTGCCTTCTCATCTTTCTGGGTTATTTCACGGCCCATCCGACCACCGCACCCAACTTCAACCTCGTCTGGGCCAATCCGCTCAACCTGCCCGTCGCCTTTCTTCTAATCAAGAAACGCATTCCTTGGCTGGCGCGCAAATACCTGCTCGTTTACCTGTGCGTGTTGGCGGCAGGCTTCGCATGCTGGTTCCTGCTCACGCCCGCCGTCCTGTACTCCACCCTTGCCGTCATCGCCTGGATGGCCTACCTCTCATATCGCCTCCAAAAACTATGACACATTTTTCTCGAAATGCACTTGCAAATTCAAATAAAAGCGTTACTTTTGCATCCGCAATCACAACGGTGCCATAGCTCAGTTGGTAGAGCAAAGGACTGAAAATCCTTGTGTCCCCGG
>CALUHX010000014.1 GCA_944320555.1 uncultured Butyricimonas sp.
ACGGTGAGCGTTGAGCGGAAGTCGAGCCAAGGGCGTTCGGACTGCGTGGTGGAGACCCCCGAGCATGTCTATGTTTTCGAGTTCAAGCTTGACGGCACGGCGGCGGACGCTTTGCGTCAGATAGAGGAGCGTGGTTACGCCCGACCTTACGAGAGCGACAAGCGCAAGGTGCATAAAATCGGCGTGAACTTTTCCTCGGAGACGGGCACCATCGACGGCTGGGAAGTGGCGGAGTGAGTCGGGGGAGTCCTCGTGATGTCGGTGAAGTCGGGAGTGATGATTAGCGGGAGCGGTCCACGTTGAACAATTTCCGGAGCGCGTTGATGGCCTGTGACTTGATGTTGTAGATGGTCTGGACGCTCATGTTCATTTTGTCGGCGATGTCTTTCGCCTCGTAGCCGTCCAGGTAGAATTTGATGACCCGGTTGCCGGGGTCGGGGAGCCGTTCCACGTATTCTTGCAGCCGGACGGAGAGCTCGCTGTCTGCGACATCGTTGTCGAACCGGGCTTCCCGTTCCATCGCTTCCTTGTGGCGGTCGGCGACTTTCAAGTGCTCGACGTGGTGGATATATCTGTTTCTTAGCATGACATAAAGGAAGGCTTTCAGCTTGGCGAGGTCCTCAAACGTTTTGTCGCGATTGCTCCACAGGTAGCAAAACACGTCTTGCACGGCATCTTCCGGGAGGGTTTGTGTGTGACGATAGAGACGGAGCGCATAGGTGTGCAGTTCCGTGAAGAACCGCATGTAAACACATGTGAACGCACGGGTGTCCCGTCGATTGAAATGTTTCAATAGAATGGCGTCGCTGTCTTTTTCTCCGTTTTTGGTCATGGAAGCATCATGTTTAAGACGGTCAAACTTATAAAAAGATTTTGATATGTTCAAATTTATGGTTCGTCGTTTTTTCGGCGAAAAGCAAAAAAGGCGTGCGTGTTAATGTTTTCTTAAAGGGATAAACCTTCAAAGGGTAAATATGTCTTATAAAGAAAAGAAAATTTCACGAGTCCTTAACATTCGCCTTTGCGAATAATTTATATCTTTAGAGCAAATTTTTAAAGTGCAGGCATTATGAAAATACGAATCGAAAACCTAAACAAAATCTACCCGGGCGGGAAGAAAGCGTTGAATAATCTGAATTTGACGATAGAGCCGGGCATGTTCGGCCTGTTGGGACCGAACGGAGCGGGGAAAACTTCGCTTATGCGTATCATGACATTGTTGCAAAGCGCGACATCGGGTACGATTTTTTTTGACGATTATGACATTGCGAAAGACCGGAAGGCGATTCGTTCCGTGCTGGGATATTTGCCGCAGGATTTCCGTTTTTTTGAGAAGTTGAAAACGTGGGAGTTTTTGGATTACGGGGCCGGGCTGGCCGGAATCAAGGGGAAGGCGCACCGCGAGGAGGTGGTGGACGAGATGTTGCGCAAAGTGGGGCTGTTTGAGGTGCGCGACCGTTGGGCGAACCGGTTGTCCGGAGGTATGAAGCGGAGGCTGGGAATCGCCCAGGCCATCATTGGCAACCCGAAGGTGATTATCGTGGACGAGCCGACCACGGGTTTGGACCCGGAGGAGCGTATCCGCTTCCGCAATATCCTGTCGGACATCAGCGACAAGGACACGACGATTATTTTGTCGACGCATATCGTGGGGGATATTTCCAGCACTTGTAAGAAACTGGCTTTGCTGAACCGGGGCGAGCTGAAGTTCGAGGGTTCGCCGGACGAGATGATCGAGTTGTCGAAAGGGAAAGTGTGGGAGATATTCGTCACGGACGCGGAGTATGAGGACATCAAGGACAAGTATCCGATTATTTCGACCATTCCCGCAGACGGCGGATTGGAAATCCAGGTCGTGGCCGAACGTGTGGAGGGGTATTCCTGCAAGGCGATAGAGCCCAATCTGGAGCACGCTTATGTGTATTATATGGACTACCTGCTGAAGGACAAGTTGAACATGCAGGTGGACCATGCGATGGATAATGAACTGTTTAAATAGAGGGGATAGATGAATCTGCACAATATCAGTACGATTTCAAGATACGAGACCCGTTTGTTGAGGAGAGGGTGGTTGTTTCGTATCTTTGCCATTTTGTCGTTGGTGACGGTGACGGGTTGCCATGTGATATTCCAAAGCAACATGTTCAACGCCCAATGGGACATGACGGCCATGTCCTGCTCCATACCTTTTGTGAACACTTACATCTTCAATATCGCCCAGTCGATCATCGCCATATTTTTGGCGGGCAGTTTTTTGAAACGCGACAAGAAATTGGACACGGCGGAGGTGATTTACGTGCATCCGATGAGTAACGCGGATTATATCGTGGGAAAGACATGGGGAATCATCCAGGTGTTCGTCGGATTGAACTTGGTCGGCATGGCCATCGCCATGTTGATTCATTTTTTTGCGAGCGACTCGTCGTTTTCCGTTTATCCCTACTTTTTTTATTTGTTCACGTTGTCTTTGCCCTCATTGATTTTTGTGCTGGGGCTTTCCTTCGTGATTATGAGTCTGACAAGAAATCAGGCGGTGACGTTTGTCGTCATGTTGGGCTTTATCGGCGTGACGCTTTTTTATTTGGGGGACGTGGAGCACGGGGCTTTTGACTTTTTTGCGATGACGCTGCCGAACATTTTCTCGGACGTGGTGGGCCATGCGGATTTGAAGCCGTATCTGACGCAACGCTTGGCGTTTTTGCTGTTGGGAATCGCCTTGCTGATTTTTACGATTGTGATGGTGCAGCGCTTGCCCTTGCATCCGCGGAAAAACGTGTGGTTGCGGATTGCCGCGTGTGTCGTGTTGCTGGGCGGAGCCGGATTCCTGTATGAGTATGTGGGGCATTTCCAAGAGATAAAGTCCCGGCGTGAGGTGTATGTCGACACTTACCGGAAATACAGCCAGGAAAAGCGGGGGAGTCTGTTGAGACAGCAATTGTCCTACGCGCAGCGGGACGGACGCATGCGCGCCGAGGCCTTGCTTACGGTCCAGAACCGACAGCGGGAAGTGTTGGACAGGCTTGTTTTTTATCTGAATCCTTTGCTGCAAGTGACAGAAATCACCCAGGACGGGCGGCCGGTGGAGTTTGAGCGGGAGGAGCAAGCCGTGGTGGTGAAGCTTTCTTTGCGGCCGGACGAGGTGGCGACCTTGCGGATGGCGTACGAGGGCGGGGTGGACGAGAATATCTGCTATGTGGACGTGAACGACGAGGATTTCTACAACACGGTGAATGGAAACACGACGTTGCGTTTCGGCAAGCATTACGCTTTCTTGGACAAGCGGTTCACCCTGTTGACGCCGGAGGTGCTGTGGTATCCGGTGTGCCAGCCTCCCGTGAATCCGGAGAATCCTTACAACCTGCGGAAAGATTTCACCGAGTATGTCTTGAGGGTGGCGAATCCGGAGGGGCGGACGGTGTTGTCGCAGGGAAAGGAAACGGTGAGCGGTGACACCGTGGTGTTTGTGAACGAGACCCGACTGCCGGGAATCAGTTTGGCGATAGGAGACTACGAGAAAAAGTCCATCGAGGTGGACTCCACGGAATTCGCCTTTTATGTGTTTGAAGGCCATGATATCTATTCGGACGTGTTCGTTGAGATACAGGACACTTTGGAGGGATTTATCCGGGATTTGAAAACCGATTACGAGTTGAGGAAAGGCAGGAAATATCCTTTCCGACGGTTCGCCTTGACGGAGACGCCGGTTTCCTTCGCCGGATACGTGAGGAACTGGAAGGGCAATAGCGAACAGATTCAGCCCGAATATGTTTTCTTGAATGAATGGGGCGTGACCTTGGATGCGAATATGAAGGCGCAGAAGAAACTTTACACGAAATGGATGCAGGAGCGGGAGGGGGAAAGTGCCGAGCCGCTCGACATAGAGTTGCGCGTGTTGCGGGGGTTCGTGCAATGGAATTTGCAGGAAGAGACAATGCGTGAAGTGGAGGGAAGCATGATTTTGAACATGGCAACGAGAGATTGGGACGTGACTACGATGTTGAATCCATACGATATCTCCGCCTTGTTCTTTAATTATTCCAACTCGACATACTCGAAAGATTTTCCGATAATGGACGTGGTGCTCAACATCATGCAGAAGCAGGAGGACAACGATCCCGGAAGAAGGTGGCGGCGGATGTTCAGCGGGATGAGCGACGCCCAGCGGGCGGCGATTTATCTGGACGGGAAAAGTTTTGAACAGGCCATACAGGACAAGGAGTTGTCGCAGGTGATTTTTTACGAGATGTTGAAATTGAAAGCCAACTACCTGAAGAACTACGTGACTTCGAAGATTCCGGCGAAGGAATTCAAGCAATTCATGTCGGATTTTGCCGAGGCACACCGTTTCTCTGAAACGACGTTCAGCGAGTTGAACAAGGAGTTTGTGGAGAAGTTCCATTTCAATTTGATGGATTTGATACCGGGATGGTACACGTCGACGAAGATTCCCGTGATATTGGTGAAAGGCACAGCCGCGGAAGAGGTGTCCATTGACGAGCGGACGAAGTATGTCGTTCATTTCTATGTGCACAATCCCACGGATTGCGAGGCGGTGATTTCCGTGGAGATTGAGGAGCGGAGAGGAGGTCCGAGGGGAGGACGAGGCGGTGGTTTCGGGGCAGAGGAAGAGGAGTTGCCCACGAACTATATCATCGGGCCTAATGAGTACAAGGAAATCAGAATGCTTTGCGACGAGCGTCCGAACAACATGGTGATAAACACGAATATCGCGCAGAATATCCCGAGCGAGGTGATGCAGAACTTTCAGAAGATAGAGGAAATGTCAACCGACACGACGACCGGGATATTTGACATCGATGAGTCTGTTTTCATGCTCGGTTCGGATGAGATTGTCGTGGACAATGAGGACAAGGGCTTCCGCGTCATAGAGGCGAACCAGAAAAACAAGTTGCAGAATTTGTTCCGGAAGGAAAGCGAGGACAAGTATAAAAACTTGAACTTCTGGAGTCCGCCCACGCGTTGGACGGCGACGGTCGGGATATCATTCTACGGCGACTACATCAACAGTTGCATGTACAAGAAGGTGGGCAGCGGCAACAACAAGGCCGAGTGGACGGCAAAAATCCCGGAGTCGGGATATTACGAGGTGTATGTTTATGTGCCGCAGGCTCCCGGGCCGAGGTGGATGAACCGGGAAGAAAATTTCCAATACTACACCGTGAAGCACGACGACGGCGAGGAGGAGATTTCCGTGAAAATGACGGGACCCGGAAGCGAGGGATGGTTCATGCTGGGAAGTTTCTACTTCTCGGAGGGGGACGCCACAGTCACCTTGAGCGACAAGGGCAGCGGAGCGAGGCAGTTGATTTATGCCGACGCGGTAAAATGGGTTTATGCGAATAATAACAAATAATGATACTATGAAAAAGATGACATCACTTGGCTGGATGATTTGCGGGGTCTTTTTGGTGTGTGCCGTGTCCGGTTCCGCCCAATCGACATTGTCGTCGGAGGGAGAGTCGGAAATCCTGACGTTGGAAAAGGCGTTGGAAATCGCATATCAGAACAGTCCCACTTTGCGCCAAAGTAAGATTAGTTTGGAACAGAGCCAAAATTCGCTGATTTCGCGGCGGGCGTCCTTGAAGTCGCAATTCTCCTTGGAGTTAAGCCCGTTTGGATATTCTCGGAACAGTTCTTTTCAAGAATTGACATCGGAATGGTACACATTCCGTTCCATGACTTCTTCCGGGACATTCAGTATCCGCCAGCCGATCAAATGGACCGACGGAACAATCACGCTAAGCGAGAACTTCGGATGGCAGGATGAGACCAACCAGACGACGGGAGGCAACAACACCTCGTTCTACAATCGGTTGTCGTTGAGCCTGGACCAGCCGATTTTCACCTATAACCGCACCAAGCTTGAGCTGAGGCAATTGGAATTGGCGCTGGAGACCTCAAAGTTGAACTACGCCATGCAGCAATTGAACATAGAGCGGACTGTGACGCAGGCCTTTTATGGGGTCTACCAAAGTTATAAGAATCTGTTGACCGCACGGGAAGAAGTCCAGAATCAACGGCAGAATTACGAGATTATCAAGAACAAGGTGGAGAACAAGTTGATAGCCAAGGAGGAGCTTTTCCAGGCGGAAGTCAATTTGGCCAATAGCGAGTCGAGCCTGTATGACCAGGAAACGAGCTATGAGAACACCAAAGACGAGTTCAAACAAACACTGGGGTTGCCGCTGGACATGGACATCTCGGTCCTTCCCAATACGGAAGTCGTTCCCGTGGAAGTCGATTTGAACAAGGCGGTCGAGTATGCGCTGAAGCAACGCATGGAGTTGCGCAACATGGAGATACAGATAGAGGAGGGGACGTTTAGTCTCATTGAGGCGAAGGCCACGAACGAATTTGAAGGTAACATTTCGGCCCAGGTGGGACTTTTCGGAACGGGCAGCAACGTTTCGGGAGCCTTCGAGAAACCGGAAGACAACCAGTCCGTGAATCTCTCCCTCACCATCCCGATTTGGGACTGGGGAGTGCGCAAGTCCACGATTCGCAATGCGGAGTTGGGCAATGAGTCCACCCAGATTGATTTCGAGGAGGAAAAGAAAAGCATCGTCATTGAGGTCCGTCAGTTGTGCCGCAATCTGCCCAAGTTGGTGAAGCAAATCGAGATTAACGAGAAAAAAATCAAGAATGCGGAAATGACTTACGAGATAAATCTGGAAAATTACCGCAACGGGACAATCACCGGCATGGACTTGCAACAATACCAAACGCAGTTGTCCAGCGCAAAGACGGAATACACCAACTCGATTATTCAATACAAGATAGAATTGCTGAACCTGAAAATTCAAACCTTGTGGGATTTCCAAACCAACACTTCTTATTTACCAGTAGATTTATTAAAATAAAAACGAAAGGCTATGACAAACACGACAAAATATTTCGGCATCATCTTATTGGCATTCGCGTTGAATGCTTGCAACAACCAAAGCATGAACTCTTCCGGCGAGACGACGACACCCGTGTGGCTCACGCAGGTGGGGACGCGCGACATTCAGGAAATCGCGACGACGACGGGAACGGCAAAGGCGGCCAAAACCGTTGAGTTGTCATCGGAAATAGAAGGGAATTATCAATTGCAAATCAATCCGAAGACAAAGCGGCCTTATCGGTTGGGGGATGTGGTGGAGGCCGGGGCCGTGATTATCCGTTTGGAAAACAAGGAACACGAGAACTCCGTGCAATTGAAGACGAAGGAGATGGCGGTGGACATAGCCGAACGGGAATGGAAAGGCCAAAAGGCCGTGTATGAGAAAGGCGGGGCCACGGAGAAAGATGTGTTGAACGCCGAGAGCAGCTATATCAATAGCCAGACGGATTTGGAGAACGCCCACATGGATTTGGAGAAAATGGAAATCAAGGCCCCGTTCCGGGGAATCATCGTGAGCCTGCCTTATTACACGCCCGACGTGAAAGTGGCTTCCGGCGAGGTGATGTTGGGTATCATGGATTATAGCAACATGTACATGGAAGTCGAGTTGCCGGAAAACACGATAGACAAAATCAAGGTGGGACAACAGGTGAAAATCACGAACTACAATATAGAGTCCGACACGTTGCAGGGCCTGGTGTCCCAATTGTCTCCGGCAATCAACGAGGAAACCCGCACTTACTCGGGATACATCACAATCAAGAATCCGGAATTGAAATTGCGTCCGGGAATGTTCGCCAAGGGAGACATCGTCACCTTGTCGAAAGAGAACGTGCTGGCCATTCCGAAGGAAATTGTGACCGAGCGTCGGGGCGTGTCGACGGTCTTCACGGTCGAAAATAACAACCGGGCTACCGAAAAGAACATTACGACGGGCATTAGCGACGAGGAATACGTGGAGGTGGTTTCCGGATTGGAGAAGGGGGAAAAGGTCGTGACGAAAGGGTACGAGTGGTTGCGGAACAGGAGTAAAGTTAGGATTATGAAGTAAAATTCGACAGGATGAACAAAATCACGAAATTTGCGGTCAAATACCCGGTAAGCGTACTCATGCTCACATTGGCGGTATGTTTATTAGGTATTATATCATACAACAGATTGGGGACGGATCTTTTCCCTGATTTGAAAAATCCCTCTCTTTACATCGAGCTGCAGAGCGGGGAACGGCCGCCGGAAGAGGTGGAGCAGCAATTCACCTCCCGGATAGAGTCCTTGGCGGCCCGGCAGGAGGGCGTGAGGAACGTGTACAGCGTTTCCAAGGTCGGTTACGCCAAAATAACCGTGGAATACAGTTGGGACCAGGACATGGACGCCGCTTTTTTGGACTTGCAGCGGAATCTGTCCCAAATGTCCCAGGAGGACGGAGTGGACGAATTGAACGTCACCCGTTATGACGCCAACGCCGCTCCGATCATGACTATCGCCCTCACGCACGACGAGGTGAAGGACATGAACGAGTTGCGCAAGGTGGCTGAAAATTACATGCGCAACGAGCTGGTGCGCGTCGAGGGAATCGCCGATATCCAACTGACAGGCCAGGAGGAGGCGATTGTGGACATTTCCACCGATCCTTATTTGCTGGAGGCGTTCGGCTTGTCGGTGGACGAAATTGCCCAAAAGATAGAGGGGCTGAATCAGAACGTGTCCGGCGGGTCTATTCAGGACAATGACATCCAATATAATGTCAAGGGAGTCAATCTGGTGAGCAGTATAGAAGACATTAAGAACGTCATTGTCACTTTCAAAGAGTCGACAGCGACCTCCTCCACGGAGACGACCTCCTCGCAATCTTCGCGGAGCACGGTGAAGGCACCTGTCTATTTGAAGGATTTGGCGACGGTTTCTTTGCGGAATGAGGAGCCGGAGAATATCGCCCGCTACAACGGGGAGCGTTGCCTGGGTATCAGTATTTACAAGGAAAACAAATACAACACGGTAAACGCTGTCAATAACTTGATGGAGAAGTTAAACGAGTTTGAGAAAAGTTTGCCGGGCTACAAGTTCCATGTGGTAAGCAATCAGGGAGAATTTATTTCGGCCTCCATCCAAGAAGTGAAGGATTCGGCTTACATGGGAATCTTGTTGGCCGTGATTGTCCTGTACATATTCCTGCGGCGTATTAACATGACGCTTATTGTGAGCGTTTCCATACCGATTTCGATTATCGCCACGTTCAATCTGATGTATTTCAATGGCTTGTCCTTGAATATCATGACTTTGGGCGGCTTAGCCTTGGGAGCGGGAATGCTGGTGGACAACGCCATTGTCGTTATCGAGAACATTTTCCGGAACCAGGATGAAAATAATCTTCCTCCCGTGGACGCGGCAATCGTGGGAACGTCGGAGGTGGCGGGAGCCATCACGGCTTCCACGTTGACGACGATTGTGGTGTTCTTGCCCATTGTTTATTTGCAGGGGGCGGCGGGTGAGTTGTTCAAGGAGCAGGCGTGGACGGTCAGTTTCTCGCTGTTGTCCTCGCTTTTTGTTTCCATTCTTTTTATTCCGATGTTGGCGGCCAAATTCATGCGGAAAGACGCAAGCCGGAAGAGCCGGGCCATAACGGTGAAGGGATTCGGCAATTTTGTGGGACGGTTGTTAAAGAGGAAATATCTGGTTGTGGCCGTCGCTGCGTTGTTGATGGTGGTGTCCTATTTGTTGATTCCTTTCATTGGCATGGAGTTTATGCCGAAGGCGGGTTCCAAAGAGTTCTCCGTGTATGTGAATATGGAGCCGGGGACCCGTTTGAAAAGCACGGACAATGCGATTCAAAGTCTGGAAAGTTCCATCCGCTCGTTGGGCGGGGAGGACATTGAGTGGATTTACACGCAGGTCGGTCCTTCCAATTTGGAAAGCGAGAGCGGCGGGGTGTTGGAAGAGGAGAATCAGGCCAGGCTTACCGTGAAGGTAAAACAGGACTCGCCTTTGGACGCGGAGTTTCTCATAAATGAAATCAGCAACAGTTACACCCTTCCGGAGGGAATCGAGATTTCCTACGAGATGGAGCAGTCCGCTTTGCAAAGCATTTTGGGGACGGAGGGCGCGCCTTTGGTCATCGAAGTGAAGGGAGAAGAGATTGCCATGCTGGACGAGTTGTCCGCGGAGATTAAAGAACGAATCAGCGACATTCCCGGCATTTATGATATCAAGACTTCCATGGAGAAGGGCGCTCCGGAAGTGGAAATCAAGATGGACCGTTTGAAGAGCGGCATTTATGACATAGACGTGAGCACGGTGGGGCAGCAGGTGGAAGAGAAATTGAGCGGGAAAAACGCCGGAACCTTCGAGACGAACGGAGAGTCGGTGAATATCGAGATAAAGGTGCCGGAGGTCGCCTTGTCTGACATCCGGAATATCGAAATCACCCAAGG
Organism: uncultured Butyricimonas sp.; assembly: GCA_944320555.1. GTDB lineage: Bacteria > Bacteroidota > Bacteroidia > Bacteroidales > Marinifilaceae > CALUMT01. The sequence goes on from CALUHX010000014.1 coordinate 10,333, forward strand.
CGACAAGCAATACCGTCTGGGAGAGATTGCGGAGATTTCAATCGCCTCGGCCCCGCAGCGTATCAACCGGGTGAATCAAAACCGCACGGCCGAGGTCACGGCCATGATTGAAAAAGGGTACACGTTGAGCCAGATTACTCCTCTCGTGGAGGAGCGTTTGGCGGAAGTGGAGTTCCCGGCGAAATACATGGCTACCATCACGGGCGAGGAGGCCATGCGCGAGGAGTCGTTCAGCGGATTGGGATTCGCGTTGTTCCTGTCCATTTTGCTCGTCTACATGGTGATGGCCGCGCAATTCGAGTCGTTGCTGCATCCGTTCACGATTTTGTTGACGATACCTTTGGCGGGAGTGGGATGTATTTTGGCGTTCTTGTTGACCGGGCAGACGTTCAATATGATGGCCTTTATCGGTATCATCATGTTGGCGGGTATCGCGGTGAACAGTTCCATCATTCTGGTGGACGCCATCAACCGCTTGCGGGAGGAGGGGCATCCGCTGGAGGAGGCAATCATGATGGCCGCCCAGTTCCGTATCCGCCCGATATTGATGACGAGCGCGACGACCATATTGGCCATGTTGCCGATGTGTTTCGGATTTGGCGAAGGCGCTTCCTTGCGCTCGCCGATGGCGTTGGCGGTGATTGGCGGACTGGTCACGTCCACGATTATGACCTTGCTTGTCATCCCGTGTGTGTATTACATTTTTGATAGGAAAAAGGCATGAACACGATTATAAAAAGACGGGTCCTGATATCGATGCTCTTCATCGGGCTGGTGATGATGGGGATTTTTTCCCAGCGTTACTTGCCGATGGAGTTGTATCCGAACGCGGACCTTCCCGTGCTGAGCGTCAACGTGTCTGCGGAAAATGAGCTTGATCCCGCCTACATTGAGAATCAGGCGGCCATCCCGGTGGAGGGTGCGGCCAGTTCGTTGGCGGGAGTCGAGGAGATGGAGACGCGGATTACGCCCCGGGGAGCGAATGTGACGATTTCTTTCTCGCAGGAGGTCGATTTGAAATATGCCTTTCTGCAACTGGAGGAAAAGATAAAGAGCGTCAGCGGTAATATCCCGGATGTTTTTGACGTGCAAGTGAACAAGTCGGCTTCGGGAATGGCGAGCGACATGTTCATGGAGCTTCAGATTCTGGGAGACGAGGACATCGACTACATCCGGAATGTCGCGGATGCGGATATCGTTCCTTATTTGGAGAACATCGACGGGGTGGCCTCGGTGAACACGCTGGGCGGACGGGAGAAGAGCATCGAGGTGATTGTCGACCCCGCGAAATGCGAGGCGTTGAACATAACGAACGCCACCATCAGCCGATTGATATCTCAGAATCTGGCGGAGAGGAGTTTCGCCGGTTCTGTTTACGAGGGCAACAAGCGATATTTCGTGAACGTCACGGCGGAATACCTGGCCACGGAGGACTTGGGAAGCATTGTCGTGGCTCCGGGGCCTATCCAGTTGAAGGACATCGCGGAGATTCACTTTGGAGTGAAGGAGGAGGAGTCCTATTCCCGCACGAACGGGAAGGCCACCGTGGCCTGTATCTTGTCGAAGTCGCCGATGGTGAATGTCATCGACTTGTCGGAACGGGTCAGAGAGGAAATCGCCGAGTTGAACCAGGAGTTGGCTTCCCGGGGAATCACGATTGAGGTGGAGAACGATACGGCGGAAGTGATGAACGAGAATATCGACGCGATTATCGACCTTGGCTTCTCGGGGGCGATACTGGCGATTTTCGTGTTGTTCTTGTTCTTGCGTAAAATACGCATCGTCAGCATTGTCGCTTTTGCCATACCGATATCGGTGTTTTCTTCGTTTTATTTCTTCTATTTGTTCGGAATCACAATCAACACCTTGACCCTCACCGGTATCGCTTTGGCTGTCGGGATGTTGTTGGACAATTCCGTCGTGGTGATGGAGAACATCTACCGCCTGAAGGGGTTGGGCGTGGGGAACGATGAGGCTTGCGTGCGGGGGACGATGGAGGTGTGGAAGTCTATCGTGGCGGCCACTGTGACCACGATCACCGTCTTCCTGCCTTTCCTTTTTGCGGAGGACTACATGATAAAGCTGATTGGCGAGCACGTCGGCGTGTCTATTGTCGCCACGTTGACGATTTCTTTGGTCGTCGCCTTGTTGTTGATTCCGATGGCGATGAACTATCTCTTGAAGAAGGAGCGTGGCAATGTGAATTTCAGCAATTTGTCCGTCCATAACCGGCTCATCCAAATGTATGTGGCCATTCTCAAGATGGCGTTGCGGAAGCCCACGCAAGTGATTATCATCGCCTTGGTCGCCTTGCTGGTGACGGTGGTGTTGTCCACAAGTCTTTCGCTGAACACGTTAAGGGAGGTCGAGTCGGACACTTTTAATGTGTATGTCACCTCTCCCAGCGGTTCCACATTGGAGAAGACGGACGAGAGCATCCGCTTGTTTGAGGACGAATTGGAAAAAATCCCCGAAGTGGAGAAATTCTCCTCCAAGGTCTATGCCGAGGACGCGAGTCTGACGATAAAGCTGAAGGAGGATTTCGAGGACATCAACAAAAAGACGCTTGCCCAGTTGAAAAATGAGATATTGGCGATAGCCGACAGGGTGAATATCTACCAGATAAGCCTGGAGGCCATGGAAAGCAGCGAGAATTTCCGGGGCAGCGGGGGCGGAATGATGGGGAACTCTTCCCTGCTCCGTTTGATGGGCATGGGAAGCCAGCGGGAGAAGATTGTCGTCAAGGGTCAGGACTTTGAGCAAATGACCAGTTTCGCCGAGTATCTGGAGTATCAGTTGGAGGACTTGGAAAACATATCCAATGTGAACGTGGGCTCGACCCGGGGAAACGCGACGGCGAAGATTTATTTCGACCAATATCTGATGGGCATGAACGACGTGACCCCGACGGACGTGGCGGACGAGTTGAATAATTTCGCCCCCGAAAACATTACGGAGGTCAAGTACAAGGAAGGCGACCAGGAATACGACATTGTGATTCGGGACATCAATTACGACGAGGATGACGAGAAGACACAGACCCGCAGTCTGGAGGAACTGCGCAACTTGTACGTGTCGAACAGCAACGACGCCCTCGTCCAGCTTCGCAGTTTCAGCAAGATTAACTTGGGCCGCGACCAGGGGAACATCAATCGGGTCAACCAGGAAAAGGAGATAAACATTTATTATTACTTCAACTCGGACATCAACGAGTCCAGGGAGTTGCTGGATGCCGCCCGGGAGGAAATCGACGAGCTCATACAGAATGTCGATATTCCGACGGGTATCGCCGTGGAAGTCGTGCATGAGGAGAATGAGCTGGACGATTTCACCTTCTTGATATTGGCGGCCTTCGTGTTGATATACATGATACTGGCGGCTGTGTTTGAGTCGTTGTCCGCTCCGATTGTTCTGATGTTCACCATCCCGTTGGCTGCGATAGGGTCGTTGCTCTTGCTGTTGTTCACCAGCAATTCGCTGATGAACGCCAACGTGCTGATAGGATTCATCATATTGATAGGCATCGTGGTCAACAACAGTATCATATTGATAGACTACACCTCCCTGCTTCGTCGGCAGGGCTACCGGAAGCAGCGGGCCATCATTATGGCGGGCTTGTCCCGTCTGCGGCCCATCCTGATTACGGCCATCACCACGATTATCGCCATGGTGCCGCTTGCCATGGGACAGGGAGAATATGTCTCCGGCCTGGGCGCGCCTTTCGCCATCACGGTGATTGGAGGGTTGACCACCAGCACGTTGTTGACCCTTGTGATTATTCCCACCTTGTATTCCGGTTTGGAGGACGCTTTGCGCCGATTGCGTACGCAGAGCCTGTGGATGAAGTTGTTGCAGCTGGTGCTGTTCGTCGCGGCTGTGATTTGCACTTTCTTGTGGTGTCACACGATATTGAACCGCATCCTTTACCTCATCTTGAGTGTCATTCTGGTGCCGGGAATCACGTGGTTCCTGGAGAGCAGTCTCCGCCGGGCGCAAAGCAATATCATACCGGAGCATGAGGAACTGGTCATCAGGATTTGCAATCTGGTCAAGATTTACGGGCGGCCTTCCCTGTTTGCCCGTGAGTGGACTTCCGGCTTGAAGGTGCGGGAGCGGCTTGGCTTGAAAGACCATTACCATGCCTGGCGCGATTTGGAGTGCATGCTTTGGCTGGTGCCGATAGCCGCCTTCTTGTTCTATTTCACATTCGTTTATCAGGAGATATTCTTCTGGGCCATCTTGTTCGCGTTGGTCACGTGGTTCATGGTGCTGAATATCCTGGATATTTTCCGCCAGTTCACCGAAAACCGCGGACGGGGTGTGTGGGCGAAGGCGCTTGTCTTGCTGCGCGTGGCGGTTTATTATGCCGGCCCGCTCGCCGTATTGATTTGGGGTGGCCGCAAGTTCGACAACAGTGGGGCGGCCGTCTTCTTCGGTTTGTTCTGGTATGCCGGCATAGGCGCCCGTTACCTGTCGGACAAGATTAACAAGGAGAATATCAACATAGACCTTATCGACGGGCGGTTCCGTATGCTGCGGAAAACCATCTTCCGGCTGGCGGCGCAGGTGCCGTTCATCGGCGCGAAGAAGAAGCCTTTCAAGGCGTTGAATTCCGTCTCCATGCAAATCACGACGGGAATGTTCGGCTTGCTCGGCCCGAACGGCGCGGGGAAGACCACCCTTATGCGTATCATCTGCGGCGTGTTCGAGCAGAGCTACGGCAAGATTTTCATCAATGGCATCGACACCCAGAAGAAGCGCGAGGAGCTGCAGGGCCTCATCGGCTATCTGCCCCAGGAGTTCGGCACCTACGAGAATCTCACGGCGTGGGAATTCCTCGAGTACCAGGCCCTCCTGAAAGGCATTTACAACAAGAAGACCCGGGCCGCCCGTATCGCCGAGGTGCTTTCCGCCGTTCACATGTACGAGAACAAGGACAAGAAAATCGGCGGTTTCTCCGGCGGTATGAAGCAGCGCATCGGTATCGCTCAGACGTTGCTCCATTTGCCGCGCATCCTTGTGGTTGACGAGCCCACGGCGGGTCTCGACCCGCGGGAGAGAATCCGTTTCCGCAACCTCCTCGTCGAGTTGTCGCGCAACCGGATTGTGATTTTCTCCACGCATATCATCGAGGACATCGCCAGCTCCTGCAACCAGGTGGGCGTGATTAACAAGGGCGAGTTGAAATACCACGGCACTCCGGCCGACATGGCGAACATCGCCAAGGATGTCACGTGGAGTTTCGAGGTGCCGGTCCGGGAGTTCGCCCAGTTGCCGCCCGACTTGCTCATCGTGCACCACATCCGCCAGGGCGACATGATTCGGGTGCGTTGCCTCAGCGAGCGCAAGCCCGCCGAGAATGCCGAGCGGATTCTCCCGGCGTTGGAGGATTCTTACCTCTGGCTGCTGCGTAGCGTGAAATTGGAAAACAAGGAGGAGCTGATCACCCGTTCCGGATTGAAGAACCGGTGACGCCCCTTCCGGACAATATGAACATTGCAAAGTTGGAAAATTATGATGCAACTCTGGATTACAATAAAAAAACTGGTACAATATAATATCAAGATTATATTCGGGAACAAGTTCCTGTATTTCATGTTGGCGGCTTTGGGGTTCTTTGTCATCACGGTGATTGCCAATCTTTTCGGCGACGATGAGATTACGGAGGCTTCCGCCTACTCCATGCTGATACTGCCTTGCGTCCTGCTGGTGTTCTATCCCATGTGCTTCGGCTTGCAGAACGACCAGGACGCAAAGATTGTGGAGATTATTTTCGGGATTCCCAACTATAGCTACAAGGTGTGGCTGTTGCGGCTGGTTATCGCTTATCTGATTTGTTTCATCGTCACATTTCTGTTGGCGGTGCTCACGAATTGGCTGATTGTTTCCGTGCCGCCGTTGAAGCTGGCCTTGCAGACCATGGTGCCCGCCCTGTTCATCGGCACGCTCTCTTTTTTCCTGAGCACGGCCATCAAGAACGGCAACGGTACTTCCGTGGTGATTATCATCATCGCCTTGGTGCTTTTCTTCATGAAAGGGGCGTTGGAGACTTCCCAGTGGAACATCTACCTCAATCCTTACGATGTGCCGTTGGACAAGAATCCCGAGATATTTTTGAACACCGTTTTCCACAATCGGCTGAATATGCTGATAGCCTCGGCCTTGTTCATCATCTTCGGATTGAACAACACCCGCGACCGCGAGAAGTTCATTTGACCCTTCTCCCGCCGGGAACGGCGGCTGCGAGAGCGGTGCGCGGATAAATTCGGATCTTTATGATCAGCCTGTTATACATTTAAGACGGGGTCGGCGGGAAATAATCCCCGCCGGCCTTTTTTTCGTTTCTGCCGCGTCGCTCCAGCCTTACTCCCCGCCGTTTCTGGAGAAACGCTGCATTGGTGATGCAGTGGAGGTATGTGCCGACCACCCTTCGTTTGCCCTTCGGTTTCCTTTTGTCCTTCTTTGCCCTACTCCGCCACCCCGACCTGTTTCATGCCCTCCCGTCCGTGGAACGTGGGGAAATACATCAGCTCCGCCCGGGCGGGGTTCAGGTGGTAGCGTCCCGTGAAGCGGGGCAACAGGGCGACGCGGAACGTGTGCTTCCCTTCCGTCAGCCTTGTGTGGAACATCACCACTTTCTCCTTCCAATATTCCGCATGGGTGCCGCTTGGCGGATAATTGTCCTTCGCGGCATAGGAGCAGCCTGCCGGGATGGGGATTTCTATCATCACGTAGTTCGCTTCTCCGGTTATTTCCACTTCCACCTCCAGATTCACTTCTTGTCCGGCTTGCAGCACCTCCACGGTGTCTTGCCCGCAAGTGAAATAGCTTCTTACCCGGAACTCGCCTTCCCGTTTCTCCGGAGTCGGGTTCCAGGCGGTGCGGTATGCCGTGAAGAACACGGGCGCGCCGCCTTCCTTGCTCACCGTGACGGCCTCCTGCGAGGGATAGGCGCGGGTGAAAGGAAACGCCTTCACCTCCTCGCCGTTCACCCGCAGGCGGGGGGTGGCCGGTCCGGCGGTGTCTTGCTTCATCATGTCCGGGAGGATGGTTTCCAGGATGCGGGACGATTCATAGGTGTTGCGCCAGGAGTTGTGGCCTCTCACCTCGAAGAAATAGGTGCGAATGAACCTCAATTCTTCCTCGTGCCCGCCCATCGCCCGCAGGACGCGGTAGGCTGCGAGCGTGTGTTGCGTGTTGTTCCGGTAGGGGAGAATCCGGGGTTGCTTTGTGTTTTCGCTCCAATAGAGGCCGCCGAGCAGGCTCCTTTGGGAGCATTTCATCACGCTGTCCGGCTCGATGGCCATGCCTGCAGCCTGTTTCAGGCGCAGCCATTGCAGGCGTTCGCCCAGCCCTGTCGGCGGAGCGAGGCTGTCTATCGCCCGGATGTAGTTGGCGTAATCGAGGCGGATGCCCAGCTCTTGCAGGATTTCCAAAGCGTTGACCCAATTTTCCCGCTGTCTTTTCATGGTTTGGGGGGCGTAATCGCGGATGGAACGCAATTCACTCAGCAGTAAGTTGACAATCAGGTCTTCTTTCAGTCGCACCGCGTATCCGGCCTCCCGGGCGGCGCATAGCGCTTCCACCACCTGCCGCGATATCCAGTGTTCCGTCCCGTTTTTGTCCCACCAGCCCCAAAGGCCCGCCGCGTTCTGATTCTCGGTCAGTTTCTTGATGAGAGTGTTGATTTTCTTGTCGTCGCGGAATTCCCGGTTGGTCCATTGGTAAATCCGCTTTTTCAGCAGCAGTGTTTTCAGTTTGGAGGCCATTTGCTCGTTGCAAAGATACGGGTAGAGCTCCACTCTCTCGATTTCTTGCAGGAACACCTCCATCGGCGAGGCTTCGGCGTGCACGGTGATGTCCCCGTCGAGCGTGTCGAGGCGGAACGTCAGCGTGGTGTCCTTGTCGAGCAGGCGGAAAACGCCCTCCGACTCCTCACATCCCGCCCGGTAGACGGGAATCGCCCGCCGTTCCCCGTCGAAGTAGCCGTTGGCCGTCTCCAGCGAGTAGGTTGCCTGGAGCGTGTCGGCGGCGGGGACGGTCAAGGGAATGGTGTCCACTTGCGAGGTGGCGAGGCGGATCTCCTTGGTGCGCGCGCCCGCCTCCGTGGCGATGCTTCTCGTGACTGTCACGGTGTCGCCCAGGTAGTTGTTCAGCCGCCCGACGGCGTTCAGGCTGTCTCCGGCGATGGCGAAGCGGGGCAACGACAGCCGCGCCATCAGCGATTTGAACGACTTGACGGACACCTCCGCCGCTCCCGTGCGTTTCCCCGGCCCGAACGCCAGGACGTAAGCGTCCCAACTGGTCACGTCGTCCGGATAGGTGGCCTCGAACGAGGCTTTCCCCTCCTTGTCCGTCAGCAGGGCTGGCTGCCAGAACGCGGCGTCGCTGAAGTTTTGCCGCAGCGAGTTGCCCGGCGTCTCCTCGTTCATCCGCTTGCCGGTGGTGACGATGAGCGCGCCTCCGGCGGCCTGGTTGCCATATAGCTCCACGCTCTCCTCCGCTGCGATTCGCTTGACGGATACGATACTGCCCTCGTCCAGGTCGCTCAGCGTGCCCTCGAACGGCTTCCCGTCCACGATAAGCAGCGGTGCGGGGCTTCCGGTTTCCGTCACCGTTGATCCTTCATCCCAAGCGGCAGCTCCGGGAATGCGTCCCGTCCACCCCCGGCTGAGTACGGCGCTTTCTTCCATGAAAGAGCCTGTGAGTGTTTCCTTTATGGAATAAATGTCTCCCTCTACCACGACTTCTTCCAAGGCTTGTCGGTCGCCTTCCATATAAATCTGATAGTTCCCGCCCCGGACGAGCGGCAATTCCTGCCGTTCGCAGCCGACAAAGGCGAATACGAGCGTGTCCCCCTCTGTCCTTATGGGCAGGGAGAAAAATCCGTTTTCATCCGTGGCGGTGCCGTAGGTTGTTCCTTTGATGAGAATTGTGCATCCCGGCAAGGGTTGCCCGTCGAATGCCGAAAACGTCCGTCCTTGCACCCAGTCTCCTGCGGTGGAGTCTGGAATGGTAATCTGGGGAGATGGTTCGTCTGTCCAAAACACATCCTCTTTTAGATATTTGCATAGCCAGCGGCTGTAAGCGGAATCCCGCTCTTGGGGTAAGGATTCGAAGCGTAAGAAATTTATCCCGTTCGGCCGGATGGTTGCTGTTTGACGGGAAACACGGAAGTCGTCCATGACGAAAGTCAGCGTGATTTCTCCTGCGGGCAGGTCTTCGAAACGTCGGCTTTTAGGCGAGTATGCCTGACGCAAGGAGTGGTTTTCGTCTGTGAGAATGATGAAAAACAAGACGGACGAGTCTTGGGGCGATTCGACTTGAATGTTTAATGTTCCCTTGGGCGTTTTCGTTTTGGATTTGTCGATGGATATCATTTGTTCCACGAGTTTGGGATTGGGCAATTGCTTAAAGGCGTCGATCAGGTCTTTTTGCCTCATGCGCAGGATGTCTTCGCATTGCGGCACTTCTGCCTTGAAATCGGGCTTCGGTTCATAAGGGAAAAGATTTTCCTCGATTTTGGCCGCAGGGAACGATTTTAGCCGGAGATAGTCTTTGCGTATCATGTAGTCATATCCGCCTTCGATGTCGAATCTCTGGATGAGCGTGTCGCCCCGGTAAAAGTTTGCGGGCTGAAGTTCGGGGAATGGGCCGGTCAGCACATAGGACCGGAGTACGTGGCTGCGGTGCCACGGGCGCATGACGTCGAACAAAAGAGGATTCAGATAATATAGCCGGTTCCCGCTTTGGATATACTCGGCGTCGGCTTGCCAGCCAAGTGCCCCATAATGTTTTTTTACCCTCGACACGTTTTCCACGCCGATTAGGTATTTGCTCAGAAAGTCTCGCTCGTCTTGGCTTAATTTCCCTTGCTGTTTTTGGGGAAGCGATTTGACTGTCAAGGCGGCTTGGGAGCGGGATTGTTTGGCGTCCACTGAAAAGATATGGCGTTTCCCTTTCTCTAAGTTGAAGTGCATGGTCCTTACGGTTCTGTCGGACAGTCGCATTTCGATTTCGACGAATTCGTCTTCTATGGGGAAACTGTACACGGGTAGGTGCCTCGTCCCTTGATAATAGGCGGGTTCTCCGTTTATCTTGATGACGTACACGGGCTGCAACTCCCCGTCGAGCACGGCGTAGGGGGATATTTGGGTCAGCCCGTTTTTGCTGTCCTCGGCATAATGGTACACCGGCTCCGGGTGCAGGAAACGGTAGTAGGCCACGCTGTCCAGCCCCATTTCCCGCCGCCAGCGTTCCCAGTCCATTGTCCCGGTCTGGCCGCTCATGTCGCGGGTCGTCTCCCGCGGGTTCAACGGTTTGTGCTTGTTCCGCTTCGCTTTCCCGAAATAAGGGATCCAAGGGCGTTGGCTCTCGAACTTCGAGGTCACGGCGTAGGCGGTCACGTCGGCGTTCCGCACGGGGCGGCCCTTGTGGTCGGTGAGGCTGACCTCCACCCGCGCCTTTTGTCCCGGATATACCAGCGAGGGCGTGTTGACGCTCACCGTGATGTTCTTTTCCCAAACGAAGGTGTTGTCCTCGATGTCGCGAATCTCCCCGCCGAACGCATATTGCAACGATAGAAAATATCCTTTCGAGCCCCGTTGTTTGCCGCAGTAGTCGAATGTCGTGGCGTAGCCCTCTTCGACGACGTGCTTGCCCCGCCGCAGTTGGTACCAGAACGGGTATTCGCCCGGGTTGTGTACATGTGCGAAGATGGAGTCGTTCCGGCTATAAAAGTCGTGGGTCAGGGGCTCCCGTTTGTATTCGCTCAGGCTATACAGCCGCTCCGCCCTCTCGCTGCGGATGGTGAGGTGGCTGGCGTGTGGGGTCAGGCGGTAGTCTGCGGGCAACTCTATTTTCTCCCGGCTGATTTCTTCCCCGCTCGCCGTGTAGGCCGTTATCTCCGCAGTGGCGGAATCGACCCGCCCGCCGGTCAACTGGCTTATGCGTATGCCGCTCTCCGTCTCGTCGACGCGTATGGCCGACCGTTTCCCGTCGTAATAGAGGTTGGCGGTCGCCTTCTTGACGGCGTTGTCCGCGCTGACGAACCAACCCTCCACCCGGTAGTTGAACGACACGCCCTCGGGGAATATGCTGTCCGGCAGGACGATTTCCTCCGCCCGGGCCGATTGGATGTCGATGGTCTTTTTCCACAGGATGTCCGGCACGTATCCCGAATCGCTTTCCCATTCGTAAGGGGTGTTGGGGACGACGGCCACCTCGTACCGGCCTTCCATGACGGCCATGCCGTTCTCGTCCGTCGCTTTCAAGGTCAGCGTCGGGGGCTCGGTGCGGCGGTGCGATTGACGGTCGCTGGCAAGTGTGAATTGCAAGCCGTTCAGCTCGTAATCCTCGTATCGGAACAAACCGCTTGCCCATATCGTTCCTTCCTTTGTCGTTTTTAGCGTGAGGTGGTATGTGGCGTCCAACTTTAGGCGCAGCCTCTCGTTTAATTTGAACTCACCGTGGTATACGCCCGGCCTTGTGGGTGCGACGGTCGCCAGCAGGGTGTCTTTTCGGCTGAACCCGTTGAGCCACAATTCCAGCGGGCGTTTCAGCGGTCGTCCCTTGGGATGTGCGGCGTGCGCTTTCCAGCGCACTGTCTCTCCCGGCTTGTATTTCGGCTTGTCCGTCACGAATACCGACCCGGAGCTTTTCCCCTTGTATTGTTTCTTTTGGAAAAAGTATGCCGTTTGTTGCCATTTTCTCCGAAAATAGTATTTGGCGCGCCGGAGCAGGGGCGTGGGGTTGGAAATCCGTCCCTCGGGTGTGACACCGACTAAGTGTGCCACCCCCTCGTGCTCGATTTCCAGGATGCGCTCCCGCCGGATGCGTCCCGCCGTGTACACCTCTTGCTCCGGGTCGTAGCGCATGGTCCGGTGGCCCACTTTTGCGCGGGCGTTCGACACTGTCTCCCCCGCCCGGTTCGTCAGCCGCAATTGAAGCCGCTTGTCGTTGATGAAATCATATTGCAAGTCGTCCACCGTGTGCAGCGTGTACACCAATCGGTTGCCTTCCGCCCGCACCAGCAGGTAGTTGCCCCTCGGCAATTCCGGCGTCGCCGCCGTGTCCGCATAGCCGCACACGAAGTCGCGGAGAAACTGCTCGTAATTGTCCGTCTCCGTTTCATACAGCCCCCGCATGTCTTCCGCCGTCAACCGGTACACCCTCACCTCTGCGCTCGATTGTCGGCTCTCCGGCAACGCCGTCTGTCCCCATGCGGCATAACTTGCCCACAATAAGATGAATGCGAGTAAAAAACCACTTTTTCTCATAATCAGTCGCATTTAGGTTGAACACTTTTTCAAATATACATGAAAAATTCCCGTATTCCAAGCCTTTCTCCTTTTTTCATGCCCGTTTGGTTCTCTTTCTCTTTTTTCCAGTTGTTTTTGTTTATTCCGCCCGCAGGGTTTTGAATGTTAAAATTCTTCCTATTTTTGCGGAAACAAAAACGAAGCGCATGAAAGAGACCGTCATTTACAACGCCACTGTCATTCCCGTGAACGGGGATATGGATGTGTTCCCGGGAGGTTCCGTCCATATAAAAGGAAACACGATTCAGGAAGTGTCGCCCGTGCGGTTGGAACGGGAGGGAGCCGAGTACGTCGATGCCCAAGGCATGGTGGTCATGCCGGGGTTCGTGAACGCGCACACCCACCTGCCGATGGTGCTTCTGCGCGGCTATGCCGACGACCTTTCCCTGCGTGAGTGGCTGAACGACCACATTTTTCCCGCCGAGGCTCGCTGGATGACACCCGAGAACGTGGCCGTGGCCTCTCGCTTCGCCCTCGTCGAAATGATTAAGTCCGGCACCACCTGCTTCAACGACATGTATTTCTTCGAGGAAGTCATCGCCCGCGAGGCGAAACGGGCGGGAGTGCGCTGCGTCGTGGGCGAGTCGGTCATCGATTTCCCCACTCCCAGCTTCCGCACCGCCGACGAGGGCATCGCCCGCACCGAAAGCATCCTCCGGGAGTGGAAAGGCGATTCGCTCGTCACGCCCTCCGTCTGCGCCCACTCCCCCTACACCTGCTCCCGCGACACGTTGCTGAAGGCGAAGCAGTTGGCGGAGACCTACGCCGCCACGCTCCAAATCCACCTCTCCGAGACGGTCGCCGAGGTGGACGACCTCCTCGCCCGCGCGGGCAAGCGGCCCGCCGAGTGGCTCTACTCGCTCGGACTGCTGGACTCCCGCACGGTGTGCGCCCACGGCGTGTGGCTGGACGCCAAGGAGGTGGGCCTGATCGGCCTCTGCGGCTCCTCCGTCGCCCATTGCCCCAAGAGCAACCTCAAGCTGGCGAGCGGTGTGGCCGACGTGGCGACCTACCTCGGCCGGGGCCTGAACGTCGCCCTCGGCACGGACGGTGCCGCCAGCAACAACGCCCTCGACATGGTGGAGGAGATGCGTTTCGCCGCTTTGCTCGCCAAGGTGCGGACCCATGACCCCGCCGCCCTGAACGCCCGCCAGGCCCTGCGCATGGCGACTCTCAACGGAGCCTGGGCCCTCGGCCTCGGCGACGTTACCGGTTCCCTCGAGCCAGGCAAGCGGGCCGATCTCCTCCTTGTCCACCTCGACGCCTCCAACACCCTCCCCGTCTACGACCCCTACTCCGCCATCGTCTATGCCATGAACAGCAAAAACATCCGCTCCGTCATGATTGACGGTCGCTGGGTGATGCGCGACCGTCAGTTGCTTACCATCGACAAGGACGAGGCCACCGCCTCCCTTCTCCGCCTCTCCTCCCAAGTGCGCTCCGCCCCGCGCTAAACCATCCCCCCTCACCTTCCTTTCGCCTCCTCCTCTCTCCTTCCTCCCTCAATCTTCCCTCCGCCTTTCCCCTCTCTGCTCTCTCCCTTCTCCTCCCCCAAACCCATCCCCGCCTCGTCCCCTTTCCTTTTCCACTTTTTCACAATCCACTCATTTCCTCTTTTTCAGCCAATTTCCTCCAATTTCCCGCAAAAACTATCCACTATAATTACATTTGTTAACTAAAAATCGCCAGTCAATAGTACGTTTTTTACGTAAAAATCGCCACTTTGAAGTACGTTTTTTTCATTTTGTCAATTTGGAGAGGTATAAGAAACCCTGTTTGATTTGGCGACGAGGACCGGCGAAAGCACCGTGGTGGTCAGGACCAGCAGCCACAGGTTGCCGGTCATCGGATTGTATGCGGAGAGAAGTTCCTGCGGCGAAAGGCCTTCCGCGATTCCGAACGCGCATTCGAACAGCACGGTCAACGCGCCCCACAACGCGCCAATCCGCCACCCGTCCCTCCTCCTCAGCCTCCCCACCCGGGGCAGCAGCAACCACGTGATGCCGAATATCAGCAGGCTCAACGAAATGCCGCTTGCGGGCAACGCCCACCGCTCCCCCACCGCCGGAGCCAGCGCATACTCCCGCAACCCGCCGTTGAGCATGGCCGCCGGTACCAAACAAACCCACACCGCCACAGATTTTACTATGTTCATCATTTCCTCCGTTTTTCTCAATGCAAAGTTATTTGAAAGAGTGGATTTTCCAAATGTCAAGTTTTCAAGAGAAGACCTCCCGGATGACGCGGATGGCGCGAGTGTTGAAGTCGAGGTTCAGGTGGTAGCCGAGGTAGAGGAGGGCGATGTCCAAGAGGATGCGGCGGCTCTCTTGGTTCAGGGGAATCGCCTTCAGCTCCTCCAACGGGCTGGAGCACAGGGCGTGGATGACGGCGGACGAGCGGGGCCCCGCGCAATACCTTCCCGCCTCGCCCGGCGGGTGGAAGCAGGCGTCGTCCACGTGGAAGAGGCGTCCCTCTTCGTAGCTGTCGAGGTTGATGCCGAAGCCCATGACGCGTCCCAGGCGGAACAGAAACAACAGGTTGAAGTTGGCGACGTCCTCCTGCGACGCACCGAGGTATTCCACCGAGTAGCGCACGTACTCGAACAACTGCTCGCTCGGCTCCGCATGGCGCAGCGTCAGCGACAGCACCTCCCCCCACAGCAGGGCGATGTTCATCTTCACCACGCTGAAATACACCGCCGACGTGTCCGCCAGTGGCGCAATAGACCGCAATTTGTGCAGCCCGCCCCGCTCGTTGGGCAGGTACTCGATTTCCACCACCTGCATGCACTGCGTCGACAGCGGCTTTTTCCTTCGGAACTGGGGCACGGGGGTGATGAACTCCATGAAGCCCCGCTCCCCCGAATACGCCTGCACGATTTGCTGCTGCTCGGTGTAGGGCACGCTTTTCAATATGACCGCTTTCACCGTCTGCATCGCCCCTCCGTCACCGCCCGTTCAGGAATCGAATCAAGGCCCGGGTGGCCCGCCCCCGATGGCTGATGGCGTTCTTGGCGTCGAGGCTCATCTCCGCAAAACTTTCCGCAAAGCCTTCCGGACGGAAAATCGGGTCGTAGCCGAATCCCTCCGCGCCGTGCTTTTCCCGCAGGATTTCACCCCGCACCTCTCCCTCGAACAGGTGCTCCTCCCCGTCCAGAATCAGCGCGATTACCGTGCGGAACCTTGCCCGGCGGTCGTCCACCCCCTCCATCTTCGCCAGCACCTTCCGCATATTGGCCTCCGAGTCGTGTCCTTCGCCGGCATACCGCGCTGAGCGCACGCCCGGCTCTCCTCCCAGCGCCGCAATTTCCAACCCCGTGTCGTCGGCGAAACAGTCCGCCCCGTATCGCTCCTTCACGAATCTCGCCTTCTGCAAGGCGTTGCCCTCCAGCGTGTCCTGTTCCTCCGGAATCTCCTCTTGGCAACCAATCTCTTTCAGTGACACGATTTCGTACTGTCCGCCCGCCATTTCCCGGATTTCCTCCAATTTGTGAGCGTTGTTCGTTGCGAAAACCAGTTTCATCTTCATGCCTTGTCTCTGTTTTTAATGTTTCTTTTCCTGCAAAAATAGGCAATATCGCCCGTCGCGCCGCCGTTTTCCCGTTAATTTTCCTTTTCCCGTCCCTTTTTCGTTTTTCCGTCTTTTCCTTTTTTCCGGCTGGCCCTCCTCTCCGCCTTCCGCGCGGGTCGGGGCCGGCTGTGGGCCGCGCCGGGGATCGGCTTGTCTTGCGGGGTATTTGTCGAGAATTTGCGGAGAATTTCCCGGGTCGGGGATGTCGGGAAATGCTCCGCAGGCGCTCCGGAAAAGCTCGGGGATACAGGCTTGTCCCCGGCGTTGACAAGGGGAGGCCGCGGGGATGAAGGGAAGAAGGGGAGAGGGCGCTCGGAGGAAAAAGGAGGGACTTTCAGAGGGGAGGGCGTGTCGTGCGGAAATAAATGTTATATTCGCGGAAAACAATGACATGGCAATATGCGGACAGGAGTAGTGATTAAATCGACGGGCAGTTGGTATTCCGTGCGGATGGCGGACGGGGAGGTGGTGGAATGCCGGATGAAAGGGAAGTTCCGGATGAAAGGCATCAAGACGACGAATCCCGTGGCGGTGGGCGACGTGGTGGACGTGGAGGAGAAGCCGGACGGGGCGGTGATTGCCGCCATCCGCGATCGGAAGAATTACATCATTCGCCGGGCGACGAACCTGTCGAAGCAGGCGCATATCATCGCGGCGAACGTGGACGTGGCGATGCTGGTGGTGACGGTGAGGCATCCCGAGACGTCGACGGTGTTCATCGACCGGTTTTTGGCCTCTGCGGAAGCGTATCGTATCCCGGCGGTGCTGGTGTTCAACAAGGTGGATTTGTACGACGAGGAGGACACCCTGCTGATGCGGGCGTTGGAACAGGTGTACCGGGGCGTGGGTTACGAGTGCGTGGAGACGTCGGCGGAGACAGGCGAGGGTGTGGAGCGGGTGAGGGAGCTGATGCGGGGACAGGTGACGGTGTTGTCAGGGTTGTCCGGAGTGGGGAAGTCGTCACTGGTGAACCGGGTGGAGCCGGGGCTGCGTCTGAAGGTGGCGGAGATTTCGGACGCACACGACACGGGGCGGCACACCACGACTTTCGCGGAGATGTTCCCGTTGAGCTTCGGCGGGTATATCGTGGACACTCCGGGCATCCGCGCGTTCGGTCTCGTGGGAATGGAGAGGGGGGAGATTTCGCATTATTTCCCGGAGATTTTCAAATGCGCCGAGGGGTGCCGCTACAATAATTGCACGCACATTCACGAGCCTGGCTGCGCCGTGATCGCCGCCGTGGAGGCCGGAGAAATCAGCGAGAGCCGCTATTTCAGCTACACGAACCTCCTCGAGGAGGGCGACGGCAAATACCGCAAGCCGGATTATTGAGGGCGCGGATGCCGGGAGGTTCCTCCCCCGTCTGCAAAATACGGGGCGGCGTGGGAAATCTCGTGAAATTTTCGTATGTTTGTGACGTTGTTACAGGAACGATTAAGTTTTAAGGAGGACGAGTTATGACGACAGTGGAATTGGAGGCAAGAAAGGCCATGCTGGCGAGAGAGATTCTCACCAGCGACGACGCCGATTTTTTGGAGTCCATGAGCCGTGCGGCCTTGCGCATCAAGCGGCGGATAGGGAAGCGGGCGACAGCGGAACATGCGGAGACGCTCGACGGGGAGGAGAGCGTGGCGCGCAAAATCGAGGAGGCGTTGCAGGAGTTAAAAGCCATCAAAGCGGGCAAGGCGCAAGGCATTCCCGCCCGTAAGCTGCTGAAAGAACTCGAAGCGGAGGAATAAGGGATGGTGGAGATTATTGCGCAAAATTCTTTCCGCAAAGAAATCAAGCGGTTGAAGAAAAAGTACCGGACAATAGCGCAAGACTTCGCAAAGCTGTTGGGCGAATTGGAAAAGAACCCTTATGCGGGAGCGGATTTGGGCAAGGGGGTGAGAAAAGTGCGGATGGCGGTATCCGCAAAAGGAAAAGGGAAAAGTCACGGTGCCCGGGTGATTACTTGGACAGACGCACTTGTATGCGTGAGCGAGGGGAAATTGTATTTGTTGACAATTTACGACAAGGCGGAAAAACCGACAATCTCGGACAAGGAAATCGAGAGTTTGTTGAGACAAATAGAATAAGCGGTATCAATAGGGCGACGGCAAATACCGCAAGCCGGATTATTGAGGAAGGAGAGACGGATGGCGGAAAAAAATGGGGGAATGTGGTGGGGGAACGGGAATTTTTTGTACATTTGCGCCGTTTTACTTGAAGAATCGTGGACAGATTGAAAGAATATAAGGTGGCCCACAGGGGCTTGGCGGAAGGGACGCACTCTTTCGAGTTCGAGATGAACGATGATTTTTTCGATTGTTTCGAGGCTACAAGGGGAACGCACGGCTTGGTGAGGGCGGAAGTGAGGATTGTGAAGTCCGCATTGCTGATGGAGGTGAGAATGAGGATGGCAGGGAGCGTGAAGGCGGTTTGCGACCGTTGTCTGGGGGAAATGGATTTGCCTGTGAGCGGAGAGATGAGCCTTTACGTGAAGCAGGGAAAGGGGGAGGAGGACGACGGAGACGCCGATTTCATTCTGCTGGCGCAGGATGCGGATTATTTGGACTTGAGCGAGCCGTTGTATGAGTTGTATATGCTGAGCATCCCGATGCGGGTGACGCATCCGGAGGGCGGTTGCGATCCGGAGATGGAGCGGGTGCTGAAGGCGTACACGGAGGAGAAAAACGATAAGACAGATCCTCGTTGGGAGGAACTGAAGAAATTAATTAATAACAACAAATAAAAATAGATAGAAATGGCACATCCTAAACACCGAGTTTCCAAACAGAGACGGAACAAGAGAAGAACACATCAGAAGGCGACAGTTCCAGCAATAGCAAAGTGTTCGAATTGTGGTGCTGCAGTACAGTATCATACTGTATGTCCCGAGTGTGGATATTACAGGGGTAAATTGGCTATTGAGAAAGCAGTTGTGGCGTAAGTTGACGCGACAAGTGATTGCCTTAGACGATACAGGCCCCCATTTTGTCGGGGGCTATGTGCGTTTATGGTAATGTATTAATTTTGTAACGGAAGATTTTATGGAAAGGCTAAGAGCTGTAATCACGGGCGTGGGTGCTTATTATCCGGATTATGTGTTGACGAACGAGGAGCTGAGCCGGATGGTGGACACGACGGACGAATGGATTATGACGCGTATCGGAATCAAGGAACGGCGCATCGAGCGCGACCCGTCGAAGGGGAGCGCTTATCTCGGGTCGAGAGCGGTGGAGGATTTGTTCCGGAAGACGGGTCTGAGGCCGGAGGAGGTCGATTTGCTGATTTGCTGCACGGTGACTCCCGACATGCATTTCCCGGCAAACGGGAACGTGATTTCCGATATGGTGGGTATAAAGAATGCCTTTAGTTTTGACGTGAACGCCGGGTGCAGCGGTTTCGTGTACGGTTTCACGACGGCTTGCCAGTTCGTGGAGAGCGGCCGCTACAAGAAGGTGGTGGTGGTGGGCGCCGAGAAGATGTCGGTGATCACGGACTACACGGACCGCGCGACATGCCCGATTTTCGGGGACGCGGCGGCGGCGGTGTTGGTGGAGCCGACGACGGAGGACGTGGGGATGGTGGATCATTTGCTGCGTTCCGACGGCATGGGACGGGTCCATCTGCACATGAAGGCGGGCGGGTCGTTGAAGCCTCCCACGGTGGAGACGGTGCTTGCCCGGGAGCATTACATTTACCAGGAGGGCCAGCCGGTGTTCAAGCACGCGGTGTCGAACATGGCGGACGTGTCGGTGGAAATCATGAAGCGGAACCATCTGACGGCGGACGACGTGGCATGGCTGGTGCCTCATCAGGCGAACCTGCGCATCATCAAGGCCACGGGCGAGCGGATGGGCCTGCCCGCGGAAAAGGTGATGGTGAATATCCAGAAGTATGGCAACACGACGTCGGCGACAATCCCGTTGTGCCTGTACGAGTGGGAGGACCAGTTGAAAAAGGGCGACAACCTGATTCTGGCTTCGTTCGGCGCCGGTTTCACGTGGGGAGCCATCTATTTGAAGTGGGGTTACACGAAGGGGAAGTAATTATTAGCAATCATATCATTTTTAAGAGAGGGCGGCGGGAAGCCGCTCTTTTGTTTTGTGGAAAAAAGTTGGGCGGCGGGGATTTTTGATTTTGGATTTGTTGTTGTATATTTGGCTGTTTAATCTTTAGCGTTGACGAGCATGGAACAGAACGAGGGACAACAGCCGGCGGTGGTGTTGAAAGATACGGAGATACGGGGCGACGTGAGCTTGCGGGGATGGCTGCGCCTGTTCGGGAGCGTGAGCGGAAACGTGAGGAGCGGGGGACGGGTGGAGGTGATGGCGGGAGCCGTGGTGGAGGGGACGGTGGAGTGTCGGGAATTGTATGTGGAAGGGGAGATCGGGGGCGACGCCCGGGCGGAGGTGATGGAAATCGGCGAGGGGGGAGTGGTGAGGGGAGAGGCGGCGACGGCCCTTTTGCGGATGAGGGGCAGGAGGTACGGGCTGAAGCGGGTGAGATTGACAGGAAAATGAAACAACGTAATATGCAGAACGATATGGGAAAAGACATTCAACAACAACAGGTAGCGCTGAATTTATTGAGCGAGGGGACGGAAATCGTGGGGGATTTGACAGCAGTGAACGATATCCGGGTGGACGGCACAATCAAGGGGAAAATCGAAACGAAAGGACGTTTGATTCTTGGCCCCACCGCCAAGGTGGAGGGGGAGGTGACGGCCCCGAGCGTGGAAATTCTGGGGACGCTGCAAGGAAACATTATTTCGTCGGGAACGGTGTCGTTGCGCCCGAAGGCGGTGGTCTCGGGGACTATCAAGGCGGCGTATCTGATAATCGAGTCGGGGGCGTTGTTCAACGGCGATTGCCACATGCAACGGGAGGTCAAACAAAAATAAGGCGAGTCGTGAGCAGGCGGTTTGTCGTTATATTGCCATTCTTGTTGCTGCTGCTGGCTTGCGAGCGCGAGTCGAGCGACGTGGAGAAGGGTGTGTCGAAGGTGTTGGCCCAATGGCGGAAATCCAATATCGGCGGGGTGACGTACAATCTTTATTTCTCGATACCCAAGGAGCGGGGAGAGGATATTTACGCCGAGAGCCAGATTACCTTCGAGATGCTGGAGGAGGCGCCGTTGGTGCTGGATTTCAAGGAGGAGGAAGAAAATGTGCGGGGCGTGTGGGCAAACGGCGAGGAAGTCCCTTACGAGTTCGTGAACGAGCACATCGTGATTCAGCCCAAGTATCTGAAAGTGGGGCGGAACAGTCTGTTCATCCGTTTCGTGGCGGGTGAGAAGGCGTTGAACCGGGGGGAGGACATGATGTACACGTTGTTGGTGCCGGACCGCTGCCGGACGTTGATGCCCTGCTTCGACCAGCCGGACATCAAAGCCCGTTTCAAGCTGGTATTGAAGATTCCCGCGGAGTGGCGGGCGGTGGCGAACGGGGAGCCGGTGAGAACGGAATATTTTGACAGCTACAAATTGTGCGAATACGAGGAGACGCGTCCGCTGAGCACTTATTTGTTCGCCTTCGCGGTGGGGAAGTTCAATTTCACGGAGCGGTATGTGGACGGTCGGTGGATAGGCGTGTACTACCGGGAGTCGGACACGGCGAAGGTGAACGCGAGCATTCCGGCCATCGTGGAGGAGGTGGGGCATTCTCTGCGCTGGATGGAGGCGTACACGGACGTGCGCTATCCGTTTGACGTGTATAACGTGGTGGCCATTCCCGCTTTTCAGTTCGGGGGGATGGAGCATCCGGGGGCGACGTATTACCACGAGTCCTCGATATTTCTGGACAGGGACGCCAGTTTGGCGGAGCGGATGGGACGCAGCAGTGTCATCGCCCACGAGACGGCGCACATGTGGTTCGGGGATTTGGTGACGATGGAGTGGTTTGACGACGTGTGGCTGAAAGAGGTGTTCGCCAATTTTATGGCCGACAAGATTTTGGCGCAGCTTTATCCATACGTGAACCATCGCTTGAATTTCTTTTTGAATCATTACGAGGCGGCGTTGAGGACGGACCGCACGCCGGGAGCCAATCCGATATTGCAGGAATTGGACAATCTGGAGGATGCCGGGACGCTTTACGGGGATATCATTTATCACAAGGCGCCGATAACGATGAAAATGTTGGAAGAGATTGTGGGCGAGAGGGGATTGCAGTACGGGTTGAGGAGATATTTGCGGCAGTGGGCGTTTTCCAACGCATGTTGGGACGATTTGATAGGACTGTTGGAAAATGTGACGGGGAAAAGCCTGCAGGAGTGGAACGACGTTTGGGTGAAAGAGGCCGGCGCGCCGGTTATCCGGTTCTCGGAGGCGGGAATAGAGGTCAAGGACGAGAGTGGCAAGAATCGGCGATGGCCGCAGGTGATTTCGGTGGTGCATGCCTCTTATGGGCATTTGCGGCGGAGCGCGGTGGAGTTGTCGGACACACTCACTCCGTGGAGATCGCGCGGCGTGGTGCTGCCTGACGGGGACGTGTTGGGATACGGTTGTTTCCTGCCGACGGATTTTTCTGTACAGTTTTTGGACGAGAATTTGAGCCGCCTGGAGGACCCGTTGTACCGTGCCGTGGCGTGGCAGCTTTTGTATGAGGGCGTGTTGCATGGCGAGGTGAAAGGCGAGTGGTTTGTGCGTTTTTGTTTGAAGCATTTGACCAAAGAGAAAAACAATCTTATTGTGAACCGGACGTTGTTTTTCTTGCGGACGGTGTACAGTACTTACCTGGACGAGGGGACGCGTCAACTTTTACAGGACGATGTGGAGCGGTTTTGCCAAAATATGATGAAGAGTTCAGGGGAAGATAATAAGAAATTGTATTTTAAAACTCTGTTGGCGCTTTATTCTTCTCCCAAGGTGGGCAGCAGCATGTTGGAGTTGTTGCAGGGGATTCCTGTTTTTGGAGAATTGACGTTGGATGACGGGGATCGTGTTTCAATCGCATTGAATGTCGTGTTGCGCGATTCGAATTTATACAATTGGACGCGGAAATATGTCGAGAAGACGGTGACGAATCCGGATTTGTTGAACAAGTTCATGTTCGTGTTGCCGTCCGTGTCGGGAGACAGAAGGGTGAGGGACAGCGTGTTCAATGCGTTGTTGGATGAAAATAAGCGGGTGAACGAAGTGTGGGTGGAAGATTGTTTGAGTTGGTTGAACCATCCCCGGCGGCGGAGCGATTCCGAGAAATATATCCCGCAAGTGCTGGCCGAGTTGGAGGAGATTCAGCGGACGGGAGACATTTTCTTTCCGGCGGGCTGGCTGTCTTCCAGTCTCTCCGGGCATACGGGAAAGAACGCATATATGGCCGTGAAGAATTTCTTGGAAAAGAATCCAAATTATCCAAAGAATCTGCGGTTGAAGATATTGGCCGCTTCAGATCATTTAAGACGGTTGAACGAAATGAATCCGTGATATGAAAGAATTGCAAGACGAGACATTGATACTGATACCTTCCCGGTACGCTTCCACCCGTTTCCCGGGGAAGCCTTTGGTGGAAATAGCCGGCAGGCCGATGGTGGAGCACGTGTACGAGAAGGCGGCGGCGGTGTCTCCATTTGTTTATGTGGCCACGGACGACGCGCGCATACGGGCGGCTGTGGAAGCTTTCGGCGGTCGGGCCGTGATGACTTCCGCATCGCACCGGAGCGGGACGGACCGCTGCGCCGAGGCCTACGGGAAAGTGAAAGAGGCGTTGGGACGGGATTTCAAGGTGGTGGTTAACGTGCAAGGCGACGAGCCTTTTATCGCACCGGAGCAGATAAGCGCATTGATTGCCCGGTTTGAGGAACCGGAGGTGGAGATTGCCACGCTTGCCAAGCCTTTTGAGAAAAACGAGGAAATTTTTGATTCCAACAAGGTGAAGGTGGTATTGTCGGCTCGGAGCACGGCGCTTTATTTTAGTCGTTGTCCGATACCTTATTGCCGGGGAGTGGTGCAGGACGGTTGGTTGGCTCGTGCGCCTTATTACAAGCATGTGGGGATGTATGCTTACCGTCCGGAGGTCTTGAAGGCGATTACCGCATTACCCCCTGGGGTGTTGGAGCAGACGGAGTCTCTTGAGCAATTGCGCTGGTTGGAAAACGGCTATACGATTGCTGTCAGCATAACCCACCACGAATCCATCGGCATAGACACTCCGGAAGACTTGAAGAAGATTAAGTGCTTATGAGCAAAGCGGATGCGATATTGAAATTGTTCCAAACGGATGAAGAACGGGCCTTCAATCAGTTGTACGTGGCTTATTACGAACCGTTGGTTCTGTTTGCGCATCAAATCATTGGAGAGTCGGCGGCGGCCGAGGATGTCGTGCAAGATTGTTTCGTGGACTTTTGGACATCCAAGCGTTACAAGACACTGGAGGCTGGATTGGACAAATATATGTTTCAGGCTGTGAAATATTCTTCTTTAAACTACCTCCGGGGGAATCAACGGAAAAAAGCATTGTATGACAGAGTGGTTCAAGAGATGGACAAGGAGGAGGAAATGAAGATGGAGGAAGAGGTGGATGTCATGGCGGAAGTCTACAAGACGATAGATTTGTTGCCGGAGGATCGGAAGCGGATTTTCCTGATGTTGTTTGTGGAAGGGAGATCTTATCAAGAGATAGCGGATGCTTTGCAAATTTCGAAAAACACTGTGAAGACTCAATTAAGTCGTGCGTTGGGTTTTCTGAGAAACTTGTTGAAAGATAAATATATACCATTTTTGTTGTTGATAATTGATAAAAAGTAGCATTTTTTTGTCACCCTTTTCGCCTTTTGTGGTGATTATATACAAATGCTACTGATGAAAAACATAGAAGAAATATTGTTGGACCACGTGGTCGGGGAGAAACTTTCCGAAGAAGAACAGCGTCTGTTGGACGAGTGGATGCGTGTGGAACGTAACGCACACTTTGTGAAAGTGTTGCGGAAAATGTCCCAAGGGCGGGAGTTGCGGAATGCCTTGCTATGTCGGCCGGAGGAGGGAATGAGGATAATACGGGAGAAAATTCGTAGACGGAGAAGGCGGACAAGGCTGCGTTTCTTTTATGCTGCGGCTTCCTGCGTCTTGTGGTTGGCGGGTTGTTTTTTGTTTTGGAATGTGCGGGAGGAACGTCCTGCGACGATGGCGGACGGAGGTTTTTGGATTTGGACGGAAGAGGAGAATGTTGGAGTGCAATTGCGACTGGGGAATGGAGATGTGCTCGATTTGGATGATTATGGGGACGAGATGGTCGCAGTGGATAGTTTTTATCATGTCCGGAATGAGAATAACACATTGGTGTACAGTGATGAGGAACAAAAGAAGGACTCTGTGGAATTCAATACGTTGACCGTGCCGGTAGGAGCCGAGTATCGTTTGGTCTTGGCGGATGGCACTCGGGTGTATTTGAATGCGGGGTCGGAACTTCGCTTCCCTGTGTCATTTCCAGCGGATAGTCGGGAGGTATATTTGACAGGAGAGGCTTATTTCGAAGTGGCCAAAGATTCGGAGAGAACGTTTAAAGTACACACGGAAGTGATGACAACGATAGTTTTGGGTACCTCTTTTGGCGTGCGGGCTTATCCTGACCAGGAATTGGTGATGGCGACGTTGGCAGAAGGACGTTTGAAAGTGGATTGTGGTGGACAGATGGAGTACGATTTGTCTCCGGGAAAACAGGTTCGTTTTGACAAACGGACGAACGAGGGACAATTGTTGGAAGTGGACGTGGAGCAATACGTCTCGTGGAAGGACGGTTACTATTGTTTTGACGGGATGGCATTGGAGGAGGTCATGGAAATGCTTTCTGTGTGGTATGGGTTTGAAGTGGAATATGTGGATGCGGAGGTAAGACGATATTTGCTGACAGGCAGGCTGAAGCGTTACGAGGATTATGGCTATTTGCTTCGGAAATTTAACGAGACAGGGGGAATCCGATTGGAGTTAGAGGGAAACATGGTCCGGATTGAAAAAGAAGACGGGGATTCCTGATGCTCGTCCGATTAAGATATTATACGTTCTGAGAACAGATGTGTTGGACGTGTAAATTGTTGAATTATAATGTTGCAAGACTATGAAAAAAAGGAGACGCAGGTAGGGGCGTGTTTGGTGATACCCTACCGAAAAATGTTGCGGTGCATGAAAAGTCTCCGAGTGCTTTTCTTGAGTGTGTGTGTGCTGCTGTTATGGCAGGCAACTCTGTGGGCGCAAGCGTCGGTCAAGGTGACGTTGGAGCGGCAGAATGCGTTGTTGAATGAGGTATTGCAGGAGGCGAGCAAGCAGACAGGGGTGGATATCCTGTATAACCGGAACTTGGTGGAGGGCATGGTGGTGAAGGAAATCAAGGTGACAGACAAGGATTTGAGGGCATTCCTGAATGACTTGCTGCCTCAATTCAAATTGACGTATTCTTTTGACAACAATATCGTTGTGGTTCGGAAGGCGGATGCGACAACGATGCCCGAACGTGTGGTAGTCAAAGGCCACGTGACGGACATGAAAGGGAATCCGCTTCCCGGCGTGTCGGTCATTCTGAAAGGGACGACGGTGGGGACGGCATCCAATGCGGATGGTGACTTTGAGTTGCCTTTGACACGGCGGGACGATATCGTGTTGATATTCTCGTCCATTGGCATGAAGCGGATGGAACATCCGGTGAAAGACCCGAATGTTTTTCTGCAGATTAAGTTGGAGGAGGACGTCACCGAGCTGCAGGAGGTGGATGTGGTGGTGAACACGGGTTATCAGGAAATTGACCGTCGTCATTTGACGAGTGCGGTGAGTTCAGTGAGGGCGGAAGATATTCTGAATGCCGGGATGTCGACCATTGACCAAGCATTGGAAGGACGAATTCCGGATTTGGTGTTGATGACCAATTCCGGAGAAGTGGGAGCCACTCCGAGAATTCGTGTCCGGGGAACATCGACCATCTTGGGCAACCGCGAGCCGTTGTGGGTGCTGGATGGTATTGTGTTGACCGACCCCGTGGATATCGACCCGGAGGAATTGAATGACCCGGATTACGTGAACATTATTGGTAATGCTATCGCTGGTATCAATCCGCAGGACATCGAGCGCATTGACGTGTTGAAAGACGCTTCTGCCACGGCTTTGTATGGAACGCAAGCTGCCAATGGTGTGATTGTGGTGACCACGAAGGCGGGGCATGTCGGGAAACTGCAAATCAAGTATAACCACTCCTCCCAGTTCACGCGTCGTCCCCGCTACACGGACAAGAATATTTATGTGATGAACTCTCAGGAGCGGGTGCGGTTCAGCAAGGATTTGATTAATTTGCATTATAAGTTTCCGTCTAACATGGAGATGGTCGGTTATGAGGGTGCCTGGTATGATTGGCAAAACGGAGCCATTACCTACGACGAGTATCTGGAACAAGTGAAGCGGTTCGAGACGGTGAATACAGATTGGTTTAAACTGCTGACACATGATGCTTATTCCCATAAGCACACATTGAGCGTGTCGGGCGGTAACGAACAGGTGCGTATCTACGGTTCGTTCGGTTACAACCGGGACGACGGAGTTTCCAATCATAGTTATGTGGATCGCTACACCGTCCTTTTCAAGGCGGACGCCAGTTTTAACGAAAAACTTAGAGTGAGTGTCAATGTGAACGGCAACGTGCAGAAAAAGGACCACGTGCCTTCGGAGATTGCCGCCATCGACTATGCATACAATACCACGCGGGCTTTGCCGGCTTATAACGAGGACGGCTCGTTGTATTACCACCTCACGCAGGACGCTTACGGGACAACAAGCGCAAACAGTTTCAGGTATAACATCCTTAACGAGATTGACAACAGTTCCAACACTTACAACGGAACGTCAATTATGGCGACGCTCACTGCCCGTTACAACATCAAGCCGCTTTGGAACGTGACGCTGACGGGGTCCTATTCTTACAGTTCCACCAAACAGGAAACGTGGTGGGGAGAGGAAACCAATTATATCGCCCGCTTGCGCAACGCCGAACTGGAGGACGGGCCCATCGAGGGCGACCCTGAGTGCCTGGTGCCTTATGGAGGTTTGTTGACCACGACTAACAGCGAGGCGGAGAGTGCCATGTTTCGTTTGCAGAATAATCTTAGTGTCTATTTGGACGAGGCTCAATCGCACATGATTTCTTCGGCTTTGGGATATGAGGTGACCACCACCAAGAACACGGCGAGTACCATCGAACGGCCCGGTTATTTCAAGGACCGGGGCATGCAGTTCGTGGCTTTGGGCGATGCTTTGGAGGATTTTCCTGGATTGATCGATTATTATGGGGAAGGCTATCAACAGTTGACCAACAGTCTGACCAATAAGATTAGCGGCTATTTGACCCTTTCTTATTCCTACAAATATCACTTCACTTTGAATGTGAACGGACGTTTCGACGCTTCCAATCAATTCGGCAGCCGTAGTAACGAGAAGTTCTTGCCGATATGGTCGGTGTCTGGAATGGCGAACTTGAAAGACATATTCGCCTACTATCAAAATTGGCTCTCCGAGGCGCGGATTCGTGTCTCCTATGGGCACCAGGGTAACATGATTGACGGACAAACACCGAATCTTTTGATTCGTCAGGGTACGGTCTCTACTGTGTACGATGGAGAATATTATGCAACAGTGTCCAGTCTCCCGAATCCCAATTTGAAATGGGAGAAGACGGCCCAGACCAACGTGGGTTTCGACTTGAGCCTGTGGGATGGACGACTGAGTGCGAACGGAGACTATTATTATAAGAAAACCACAGACCTCTTTACCGCGGTCAACGTGGCGCCTACGAATGGCGTTTCGTCTTACACGATGAACAACGGCGTGATGATTAACAAAGGAGGCTCCATCCAGTTGAGCGGTTATCCCATCGATAAGAAAGATTTTCGTTGGTACATGTCCGCCTACTATTCCGTGAACTTCAACGATGTGCGTACGGACGTGGCTGAGAATTACATACTTGAAGATTATTTGGGCGGAACCGCCGTGGTAAATGGACAGCCGATTAGCACTTTTTATTCTTACAAATTCATGGGATTGAATCCGGAGAATGGAGCGCCCATGTTTGACGACTGGGAAGACCGTTGGCATCTCTTGGTGGGGAAGGATTTGGAGAAGGTGGTCACTTTGGTGTTGGAGGATAGCGGCACCCGTGAGCCGAAGTTCTCGGGTAACTGGAACAATACCTTCGTCTACAAGAATTTGAGTCTGGGACTAAACTTTTCCTACAGTTTGGGCTCCAAGGTGCGTTTGTTTGAGATGTACGGGCCGATTATGAACGGTGTGTCGGCGGCTACCAATGTGCGCAAGGAGTTCTTGGACCGTTGGAAAGTGCCTGGTGACGAGAAGAGGACGGTCTACCCGTCGATTATCAGCCCCTCGGATCCCGATTATTCCAGATACACGTCGCATTATTCGGCTGCCGACAGGGCGGTGGGTGCCAATAGCGGTGTGCCCAAGTTCGCCACTAATGTTTGGCAGATGTACGACGACTCCAACCTCCGCGTGGTGAGTGGCAACTACCTGAAGCTGCAATCCCTCGTCCTGCGTTGGCGTATGCCGGTGAACTTGTTGAAGAAGACTCCCTTCACGCAGTTCGACATCAGCTTCAACACGCACAACTGCTTCACCATCTCGGCGAAAGAGTTGAAAGGACAGGACCCCACCCAGGCCGGATTCGCCGACGCCGGATTGTCCGTCCGTCCCAGTTACACGATAGGTTTGGATATTGCATTTTAAAAAACAACACGATTATGAAAAGCATATATAGCGTATATGGATTATTGATTTTCTTGTTTTGCGGGTGTAGTGACTTCTTGTCCGAATACTCGCAGGACCAGGTGCGCGCCAAGACGGTCACCGACTTCGACGAGGTGCTCTTGGGCAGCGTCTATATTCAGCCGGCAAGCACGAACCAGACGTTGTTGCGTACGTCCAGTGCTGTGGCTTATTTCAATATCATGGATGATGATGTGAGTACGGTGCGTGCCGAGTCCGGTTCCACGGGGAGTACGGCTTGGTCCGCTTATACAAAGTACCAGACTCTCATGGAGGGAACTTATGGATATTACACCTGGCAGATGGACGTGCGGCGAAAGCCGGACGGGACAAATGGGGCGGAGGACAATGTGACCTACAACGACCTCTACACCCGTATCAATTACACGAACGTCATCATCGACGAGTTGGCGGATGTGGACCCGGAGGACGAGGAGGATGCCTTGAAGAAAAACCGGGTGCTGGGCGAGTCCCATTTCCTGCGGGCGCAGTTCTATTTCATTTTGGCCAACATCTACGGCGCGCCCTACGCTCCTTCCACGGCGGCCAGCACGCTTGCCGTGCCCCTGAAGCTCACAGCCTATGTGGAGCATGTCAATGGTAAAAAGACACAATTTGAGCGGGCCACGCTCGACAAGGTGTACGCCCAAATCGTGGAGGACTTGAAAACCGCCATCACCTATTTCCAGCAGGGCGAACAACTTCCGACCCGGAAAACCTACCGGGCGAACGAGGAGGCGGCACAGTTGTTGTTGAGCCGGGTTTACCTCTATATGCAGGACTGGGAGGCTGCCCGCGCGGCTGCGGAGGCTTTTTTGGAGATGGACGTGCAATTGGTGCCGATAGGCAGCGCGCTCACGTCGCCATTCCTGACGGAGGACAACAACGAGGTGCTTTTCTCCCAGTCGCCCCAGCATTTGCAGAACATCTTTACGGCCGTGGCTCCCGACTTCTGTGTTTCTTCCGACTTGTATAACCTCTACGAGGAGGACGACAACCGCGCCAGTTTCTTCCAAGTGATTTCCAGCGACAGCATTGCTTTAATCAATAAATTGGACATGGAGGAGAACATGGATCACCGCGTCTCCGACGCCTTGACCCTGCGCACCGCCGAGGGCTACCTCAACATGGCGGAGGCCTGCGCCATGCTTGACGACCCGGAGGCGAACACCTATCTGAACACCCTGCGCCGCAACCGCATCAGCAATTATGTTGACCAGAGCTACACCGGCGACGAGTTGATTGAGCAGGTGCGCTTGGAACGCCGCAAGGAACTGTGTTTCGAGGGACACCGCTGGTTCGACTTGCGCCGCTACACGGTGTGTGAACGTCTGCCTTACCACAAGAGCATCCGCCATGATTATCACATTTACGATGCGGACGGGAATTACTCGGCGACCCGAGTGTTCGTTTTGGGTGAAGACGAGACCAATGTCTGGACTTTCTTGATTCCGGAAACGGTGCTTGAGTTCGACGAGGAACCGATGACGAATAATGTGCGGGACGTGCGGGAAGAAGTGGAAGATTTGAACGATGGAGAATAACATATTAAAGCTTAATGGTATGAAAAAGAGTGTATTTTATATATTGATGGGTTTAGTCTTTGCGGCCTGTGAAAAGGAGGACGCCTTGCAGCCGCAAATCGACTTTTCGAATCTCTACGAGATAACGGACGACCCGAACGATCCCGTGCAGTCGTTGCGTTATGATTTGTACACCGATTATAACGTGTCGGTCTATTTCACCGACACGGTGGGGCAGTTCCTCCTGTCGTATGATATCGACGGCAATCCCGTTTATGAGTATGAGTTGATTGATTTGAACTGGGGCTTTTCCAGCAGTTCCGCTGAGGACAGAGACATCGAGTATCATTTTCTGACTTCTGACGAGGACAAGTTAAAGGCTTTGGAATTCGTGCGGAGCTTTGTGGACAGTTGCGCCCAGTCTTTGCGCCCGTTGACCATGCTGGTGACAGACTATATGATTGTGGATGCAGGTTCGGAAGGACCTACCCGTACCACCGAGCTGCACAATTTCCGGGCTATGGCGTGGGGTGATGTCATTGACCTGACTGAGGAGGAACGGGCGGAGTTGATTGAGTCCACTTGCAAAGATTTGGTCGGCGAGAAGATTCAAAACTTCACGGATGTGGTTTACCAATTCCAATTGGTTTCCGATGATTATTATAATAATAGTTGGCCAGATGGAAGATTGCCCGAAGTTGACACAAGGTGTATCCTCGAGGAGGTGGACGAATATAATCCCTTTGCATATATGAATTCTTGGTACACGCAAGAGGTGTTTTTTAATTATTATAATCCGTCGGTTCCGATAGAACAGACTGTTGAAGAGTATGCGCTTCCGGAAGCAAATCGTAGACGTGAGGCGTATTGCGCTGTCTGTGGAGCTTGGGGCTTTGTTTATGGTTATGGTAGAATGGCTACCTACACGGCTCCATCGGCGGACGATGACTTGGATTGTTATTTGGAGCGTATTTTGAGTGACGGCGGGGCGGCGTGGTTCGAGCGCTACTATTCCGCTTATCCGTTGGTGATGAAGAAATATGAGCTGTTGCGCGATGCGATTGAGAATGAAATGGGTGTCAAATTAAATTGATAATACAAGATGAAAAAGTTATTGTTTGTGATGGCGGCGTTTGTCCTGTTTTTCGCTTGTCAAGATGACGACAATGGGCCGCAATATACGATTCCCTCGGTGAGCGAGGCTCCCGATTTCACGGACGTGGACGGGAAAGTCTATAAGTGTATCCAGATTGGCGACCAGATTTGGATGGCGGAGAACCTTGCCCGCCGTCTCCCCATGGGCGCCCGCGACGGCGTGTTCACCTACAACGAGGAGGTGTTGGACAGCCTTGATTATTCCGATATTAAGGTGAGTGTCTCCAGTGATGAATTTAAGGCCGCTTTTTGGCAAGCCATGGAAAATGCCCATGCGGATGGGAGGATAAACGATACGGATTGGGCTGTGATCGATGCGATGAGCAGAACGATGTCCGTGACTTCTATTCTGATGAATATTCGATTTGATTGCTCCTCTGAGTGTTACTCGGTGGTAAACGGAGAATGCTATGCGGAGGCGAATGAGGTGGCTCTTGAAGCAGTGAAAGATGCGTTGGAGAGTGGGGCTGCCGTCGAGGGCGAGGAGCATTTCGCCGAGGCCGAGCGGCTGAACGGCCACTACTCCGAGACTTACGGCCTCCTCTACACTTACGAGGCCGCCCTGCGGGCCGTTCCCGAAGGCTGGCGGTTGCCCAGCGACGAGGATTGGCGCAAGTTGGAGAGTGCGTTGGGCATGACGAGCGAGGAAATCGCCAAGACGGACGAATGGCGGGGAGTTCGCCAGGCAGCCTTGCTGAAAGAGGATAGCGAGGAGAACATCGGCTTCAACGTCCGTTACGGCGGTGCCTGCGCCTTGACTAATATCGCCCGCGACAATTACATCAACTTGGGACAGAACGCTTATTTTTGGACTTCGGAGATCGTTTCCCAAGGCGACACGTTGAATATGGGTGTCGTGCGAATATCGCTATTTACACGGACCAGATCATGCGCATGTCCACGAGGTTTGCCTCCGAGGCTTCCTCTGCGGCGGCCATGCGTCCTGTGTTGTATAGTGTTCGTTGTGTGAAAGACGTAAACTGATATAAAATGAAGAGAATATTTGGAATTTTCGTATGGTGTGTGATCACTGTGTGTGTTGGCCTCGGTGCCGCCTCTGCGCAAAGCATGTATGGCGATGCGGTGAAGGCCGACGTGAAGATGAAGTACGTCTACTCCTTGGATGAGGCGTTGAAACTCGCCAAGAAGGAGAATAAACTGGTCTTCGTGAACTGCTTTGAGGACTGGGCCATGCCCTGTCACGGGATGAACAAGTACGTGTTCAGCGACCAAAAGTTCGCTGACTGGATGGACAAGCATTTCGTGAATTTGTTCATGGACATGTCCACTCCGGAGGGAAAAAACTTCCGCGACCGTTACCAGATTAAGTTTATGGCTCATTATGTGGTGCTGGATGCCGAGGGGAACCTTGTGCACCGCATTGTGGGTGGGGCACGTTTGCCCGAGTTCCAGGAGAAAGTGGCCTGCGCCCTCTCCCCCGAGACCTCGCTGGTCGGCATGAACGCCGCCTACGACAAGGGTGAGCGCGGCAAGGATTTCTTGCGGCGTTACGCTTGGGTGCTCAGCACTACCAATGACGGTGACCGCTACAAGGCCGTCCTGGATGAGTATTTTCCCATGCTCTCGTCGGCGGAGTGGTCGGAGGCCGGGAATTGGTTCGTCTTCTCTGAGCGCCTGAATCCTAAGGATACCGTGTTGGTCGACTATTTGATTGAGCACAAGGCTGATTTCGTGAAGAGCGTGGGTTTGGAGACGGTGGACGCGGCCATTATGGGGCTCTACTCCATGCCGGTCTATCTTTCGGCCGTGGACGGAAAGGGAGGATTGTCGCTCGACGGCTTGAAGTCTGTCAGGGAAACCCTGAAAAAGGCGGGAATCCCCGATGATAGCGAGCTTCTTCGCCTTGTCTCTATCGCCGAGAAGCGTCGGCAAGGTGACATTTTGGGAATGATGGAGCTTGTGGAGCGCTATGTGCCCTCCATGGACGTGCGCATTGCCCGGGGCGTGGATGCTTCCCTGACCTCTTTGATAGACAAGGGCAAGGTGGAACGGCAGCGGATTTTCGATTACTTGCAAGGGCGTATGGCTGGCCTTGACAAGCAGGCCGCCAATGAGTACCGGGCTTTGCTGTTGGAAGCCGGCATCGAGGGCGGTATGATTTTCGAGGACATCTCCTTGGCGGATGCGTTGAAAATGGCCGGCGAGCAAGGGAAATACGTGTTCTTGGATTGTTATACCTCTTGGTGTGGCCCCTGTAAAATGATGAGTAACTCCGTCTTCGTGCGTAAGATTGTGGGAGACGTGTTCAATCCTGCTTGCGTGAATATCAAAATAGACATGGAAAAGGGCGAGGGACTTGAAATTGCCAAAAAATATGGCGTGATAGCCTATCCCACCATGTTGATATTGCGGCCCGACGGGTCTGTGAAGTACCGCATGCAGGGAGGAACGGAAGCATCCCATTTCGCCGACAAGGGACGTTACGCCTTGTCTCCGGAAATCGCCTACGACACCTTGAAGGCCTATGGCTCATTGTCCGCCTGTCCTTTGGCTCGGCGGGCCGATTACATCATCGCCCTCTCTGACGCTGGCGACATCCACTCGCCGCAGGAGAGCATCGCCGCCTACTTGAAAGAAGTGGAAGGCGACAAGGCGCTTTATCCGGAGGTGTGGAAACTGTGCGGGCATTTTTCGGACACTTACGAGAATCCCGTGTTCCAGTTTATCCTGAAGCATTGGCGTGACTTTTCCTTTGTGGACCGGACGGAGTTGGAGTCCAAGGCGGAGCGGCTGATATTCCCCCGTTATTTGGAATTCCTGGCGGGTGGCATGCCACAGGCGGAGTTCGACGAGATGCGGCGTTTGGTGCGCTCCGTGGACTTTCGGAAGGACTATTCCATTGTTTATCTGAATAGACTGACCACCTTGTGGCTGGAAAAGAATTGGAAATCGTTGATGGAGTTCTACAATGAGGAAGTGTTTGAGCTGCCGGATGCGAAAGTGCGCCTCAATCTCGATGTCCTCCTGCGTTATTTTGCGAAAGAGGCCCCGGACGATGTGAAGGAACAAATGCGGGCTTACGTGGAGAAATGTTTGCAAAATCCCGATCCCAAAGCCGAAAACGGCTACAAGAATCTTTTGAAGTCCATCTGACGCGGGATAGTGCGGACGAACGTGTCGGGGAGGACGGTTTGGAGGCCGTCCTCCCCGTTTTGTGTGCTGTGGCGACAAGTTTCTCTAGGGTCAAGAAGGCGAATCCACAATGTCTTTGTTCTTGCTCGTCGCCGGGAAATCCGTTGACGGACGGCTTCCAATTTCTCTTGAATGCTGTGACGGCTCGTCGTCACGTTCCTTTTTTTTACAGACATAAGTTTACTGTTGATAAAGTCAACTTATTTGGGATAAGACAGGGTGTAGCCCGGGGGAAGGAGGTCGGAAGGGAGGGTGTAGCCGGGGAGTTGCTATTGACTTCCTATTGACCTCCTATTGACTTGCTATTGGTTTATCAATAGAAATCCAATGCCAAACCATTAAGAAATTGCCCTTTTCCCCCAAGCTACCCCCAAGTTGCCCGCCGGATAGTAGCCACTTCCCCCTGGCTTCCTCTCCAACCGGGGGAAGTACGGTGCGTGCGGCACCTCTCGGCTTGTTCGGGCGGGACGAGAAAAAAACATAGGGCAGTGTCGAAATGCAATGTTTCATACCCCTATCTCCCTTCGGGGTACTCCCCCCCTAATAGAGGAAAAGTTTGCAGAGTAAAGCTATTCGACTGAATATCATTATTCCGCAACTCCTCCCCTAAAATAGGGGAGGTGGCGGCAGAGCCGCCGGAGGGGTATTATTGGCCATTTCGACACGGTCTCGTGTGATTGGCAGTTTTGGCGGGGACGGTTTTATCGGATTACTTTTTTCGTTTCCGTTTGTCCTTGCTTTTTCCGCCGAGGCGCGCCTTGCCGGGACGGCCGCGGCGGAGTTCCCGGGTGTTTCTTGAGGGCGCGTTTGTCCGCTTGCGGTCGGTTTGCTCGTATAGGGACTCGTCCTTGGCTTCCTCGCCGATTAGCGTAAAGTCGAGCTGGCGGGCGACGAGATTGGCTTTGGCGACTCGCACGTACACTTGGTCGCCCAGTTGGTAGACTTTGTGGTGGTGGCGGCCGACGATGCAGTAATTCTTTTCGTCGAATTCGTAGTAGTCGCCCCCGAGTTCGGATATGGACACCATGCCTTCGCATTTCGTGTCGTTGAGTTCCACGTAGAAACCCCATTGGGTGACGCCGGAGATGGTGCCCATGAAGGTCTCTCCGAGTTTGTCGGCCATGAATTCCACTTGCTTGTATTTGATGGATGCGCGTTCGGCGTTGGCGGCCACTTGTTCCATGTCCGAGCAGTGTTTGCATTTTTCCTCATACTTGTCGGCGTTTGCGGAGCGTCCGCCTTTCAGATAGCGTTGCAGCAGGCGGTGGGTCATCACGTCCGGATAGCGGCGGATGGGTGAGGTGAAGTGGGAGTAATAGTCGAACGCCAATCCGTAATGGCCGATGTTCACCGTGGAATAGGTGGCTTTGGCCATCGTGCGGATGGCGAGCGTTTCTATGAGGTTTTGTTCCGGACGGTCCTTCACATCGCCCATCAGTTTGTTCATGGACGAGGAGAGAGTCCTCGGGTTTGTGGACCGTAGCCGGTAGCCGAACCGGGCGATGAAGCGGCTGAAGTCGCCCAGTTTGTCTTCGTTGGGTTGTTCGTGGACCCGGTAAACGAAAGTCTTGGGCTTTTGGCCTTCCTTTACTTTCCCGATGCGTTCGGCCACTTTTTTGTTGGCCAGCAGCATGAACTCTTCGATTAGCTGGTTCGCTTCTTTGGCGCGTTTGAAATACACTCCTTTTGGCCGGCCTTGACTGTCAAGCTCGAAACGCACTTCGATGCGGTCAAAGTTGATGGCTCCGTCTTCGAAGCGCTCGGTTCGCAATTGCTGGGCCAAGTCGTTCAGCGTGAGAATCTCAGCCTTGTAGTCGCCTTCGCCTCCTTCAATCATGGCTTGGGCTTCCTCGTATGTGAAGCGCCGGTTGGATTTGATGATTGTTTTCCCGAACCATTGCCTTTGTACTTCCGCCCGGCTGTTCAGTTCAAACACGGCAGAGAAACAGAGTTTTTCTTCGTTGGGGCGGAGCGAGCAGACTCCGTTCGACAGCCGTTCGGGCAGCA
The DNA here is from genome assembly GCA_944320555.1 of uncultured Butyricimonas sp. GTDB lineage: Bacteria > Bacteroidota > Bacteroidia > Bacteroidales > Marinifilaceae > CALUMT01. The sequence continues at coordinate 47,798 of CALUHX010000014.1, forward strand.
TGGGGATGGTGCGGTCGACGAGGTAGACGGACGTGGCCCGTTCGTAGGCCTCTTTGTCGAGGATGGAATGCTCTGGCACGTAATAGCTCACGTCGGCGATGTGCACGCCCACTTCGATGTTTCCGTTGCCCAGGCGGCGAACGGACAATGCGTCGTCGAAGTCTTTGGCGTCGGCGGGGTCTATCGTGAAGGTGGTCACGTCCCGGAAGTCTCGGCGGTTGGCGATTTCCTCGGCGGGAATCTTCTCCGGGATTTTGTTGGCCGCCTTCTCCACGTTCTCCGGAAATTTCACCGGCAGCTCGAATTCGGCCATGATGGCGTTCATTTCCGTGTTGTTGTCGCCCGGAGTGCCGAGCACTTCCAGCACTTCTCCCACGGGATTCTTTTGGTTGTCGGGCCATTCTGTTATTTTCACCACCGCTTTTTCGCCGTGCTTGGCCCCGTGCAGGCAGTTGAGAGGGATGAAGATGTCGTAGGGAAGCTGTTTCCCTGTCGGCACGAGGAACGAATAGTTTCTCGTGCGTTGGATGATGCCGACGAATGTCGTTTTTTTCCTTTCAAGAATCTCGACCACTTCTCCTTCCGGCCGTCTGCGGCGGCTGCGGGCGGAGAGAAGCACCCGCACTTTGTCGCCGTTCAGTGCGTGCTTTAAGCCGACTTGGGGGATGAACACGTCGTCCTCGCATTCGTCGGATATCAGGTATGCGGTGCCTCTCGCCGTGAGGTCGATGATTCCCGTGACGTATGTCTTGTTTTCTTTGTATTGGAATTTGCCGGATTCGATTTCTGTCAGCAATTGTTTACTTTTCATTTCTCTCAGCACGGCCACGAGTAGCTGCTGGTCGCCGCCTTTTATGTTCAGGCGTTGGGCGAGTTGCTTGTAGGTGAACACCATTCCGGGGTTCAGGTCGAAGATGTCGAACAAGGCTTGGTATATTTCTTTTTTATTGAAGTTCTTTTTTGCTTTTTTTTCTTTCTTTCCCATAGTGCTTTGTGTGTTTGTGAAATGACGACACTAAGGTACGCAATTATTTCGATATTTGAGATGAAAATGGGAAATTAGCGGTCTGCTCTCTTTTTGAAGAAGGGAAGGTGGGGGCTTTTGTGGAAGGCGGGGCGAATTTTCGCGATGAAAATGAAATGTGGTGTTGGCTCGTTTGGAAATAGGTGTGAAATACGTTAACTTTGTTACCGTTCGTGAATGAGATAATTAATGGGATTAGAAACCTGAAAAACCAAAAAGCTATGAAGAGAAAGTTGTGTTTTGTGTTGTTGTGCGGCTTGTTGTCTTTGTCGGCATGGTCGCAAAAGAATGAAGTGTACCCTCGGCCCCGGAGCCTGCAATACGGGGAAGGGACGTTGGCGTTGACGGCCATGCCGGAGATTAGCGGCGATGTGGAGGCGTTGGGGTTGGCGGTCGATTGCCTGCGGTCGTTTCTGCCGGATACTGTAGCGTCCGGAAAGGCTGTGAGGCTGATTGTCGGCAAGCAAGGCGACAAGGCGGTGCGGAAGTATGCGAAACGGATACCTCCCCATGCGGAGGGGTATTATCTGAAGGTGGAAGGCGAGCAAATCGTGATAGCGGGCAAAGACGAGCGGGGAGTGCTTTATGGAGTGCGGACGCTGGGGCAGTTGTTGCGGGACGGGCGGTTGCCGGCGGTGGAAATCACGGATTGGCCGGAAATCGCGTATCGCGGCGTGGTGGAGGGATTTTATGGCACGCCTTGGAGCACGGAGGCCCGGGCGAGTGTCATCCGTTTTCTGGGAGAGTACAAGATGAACACGTATGTCTATGGGCCGAAGGACGATCCTTATCACCGCTCTCCGAATTGGCGGGAGCCTTACCCGGAGGAAGAGGCCGCGGAGTTGCGGCGGTTGGTGGAAGTGGCGGAGGAGAGCGGTGTGGACTTCGTTTGGGCCATCCATCCGGGACAGGATATCCGCTGGACGGACGAGGACCGGGACAATTTGTTGCGGAAATTCGAGCAGATGTATGATTTGGGAGTCCGGGCCTTTGCCGTCTTTTTCGACGACATCTCGGGCGAGGGGACGAATGCCGAGCGGCAGGCCGAGTTGTTGAACTACATCGACGAGCGTTTCGTGCAGGCGAAGCCCGACGTGGCGCCTTTGTTGATGTGTCCCACGGACTACGCCAAGGCGTGGGCGCAGAACGGCTCGTATATCGGGAAGATGGGCGAGTTGCTGAATCCTTCCATCAACGTGATGTTCACGGGGGACGCCGTGATTGCCTCCATCACGAGGGAGTGCGTGGAGTGGGTCGACGAGAAGATTCGCCGCCCGGTGTATATTTGGTGGAATTATCCCGTCACGGACTATATCCGCAACCGCTTGCTAATGGGGCCTGTTTATGGGAACGATACGACGCTGACAGGCGAGGATATGCGGGGCTTCGTGAGCAATCCGATGGAGCACGCCGAGGCCTCGAAGGTGGCGATTTACGGGGTAGGCGGGTACGCTTGGAATCCGGCGGCGTATGATGCCTTGGAGGCTTGGCGGGAGTCCATGGCGGTGCTGATGCCGGAGGATGCGGACGCGTTGCTTTGTTTCGCTTCTCACAATGCGGATCCGGGAGGGGAAGGCTGGCACCAATGGAGGCGGGAGGAGTCGGTGGATATCGCTCCTGTCGCCGGACGTTATGCCCGGGCATGGGAGAAAGGTGCGGAGGTGAGTGCCGAGGACGAGGCTCGATTGGTGGCGGGGTTCGAGGCGATGGTGGCGAGTGCGGACCGTTTGTTGGTGAACGAGGAGAATCCGGCTTTGGTGAAGGAACTGACCCCTTGGTTGCGACAATTTAAACTGCAAGGAGAGACGGGCCGGGAAGTGATGGCGTTGGCGCGGGATGCCCGGAATGCGGACTGGGAGGCTTTCGATGCCCGTTACAGGCACGTGAGGGCTTTGCAAAAGCAGAGTTTCATTCTCGACCAGACATTGAACCAAAACGAGTTCCAACCGGGGGTGGTTGTCGGCACCCGAGTGTTGCAGCCTTTTATCAACAGCGTGTTCACGAGCGTCGTGAAAGCGGCCAATGCGCGGTGGGGCACGAGTTTGGAAATCATGGCGGAGTATTCGCCGCACAGGCTGACGACCACGGTGGAGCAGTTGGAAGGCTTGCCGGTTCAAGTGAAAGGCGGCAACGTGCAACTGCCGCCGTCGCTGGAGGTCATCCGCTGGGCGAGCGGTGCCTACGTGCAGGTGGAATTCACGGAGCCGCTGCCGGTGGTCGAGATTCAGGTGAACACGGGGCAGCGGATTGTCGAGGCCTGGCAGTTGGAAGTGCGCGACGCTGATGGGACGTGGCGGACGCTGCCCGTGGCGTGGAAAGACAGAGAGATGCGGGTGGCGGTCGACGCTCCTGTGTCGGCCATAAGGTGGACCAACACCTCGCTTGACACGCAGGACATCTTCTTGCGCAAATTCCTTGTCCTCATGCGCCAATAAGTGCGGCGGGGATAATAGCAAAAAGCCAGCCGGTAAAATTCCTCGGCTGGCTTTTTTAATACAAAACAAGAATTATATTACTCCTCAATGGCGACGGATTGGAAGATTTGAAGTAGCTCTTGAGGGGTTTTGGCTTTTTTCAACGCTTTTTCCAATGCGTCGGTGTTTTCTTCGTAATAGGCCAAATAGGCAACGTCCAAGCATTTGGCCAAATAGGCAGAGGCTTCGATATTGGTGATTTCCTGTTTCCGGACGGCCTTTTTCAAATAGTTTTCCACTTTGGAGACCGCATTGTAGATGGACGGTTTGTAGATGTCGATGTCATTGCTTGAAAAGCCGAGCGTGGCTACGGGACGTTGCACGTAAACGGAGAGAAACGCCTGTTTTTTTCTGGCGACGCTGTCGCCCAAGAAGTGTTTGGGATATTCTTCCAAGTCCATGTGGCACAAATCTATGCCATGTAATTGGAAGCAGAATGCTGCCGATTCTTTGGCGGTTTGCTCTTCTTTTGTGTCATTGACGTTCTTTGCCGGTTCGTTTCGCATGGCAAGCTCTTGGGCGTTGATTTCTCCCACAGCCATTAGGCACACAAGTAATAGATAGATAGTTTTCATACGCAATCAGTTTATGTTTTCGACGCAAAGGAAGTCCGCAAAAGTTACAATTTTGTGAACGGGAGATTACGTTTTTATGACGTTCGCTGACGGATTTGTCTCTTTGTCAGGTGTTAACCTAAATGTCACTTTGTCGTTATCGTTTTGTAACAATTTTCAGTTCCCTTTGCGCCGTGAAAAGAGTGCAAAACGAAATATCATATTAATTAGGCTTATTTATGAACAAGAGAGTTTTACTTATTGTATTTATGTTGTTGGCGTTTACTAGCCTCTATGCCCAAGAAGGGAGTATAACGGGGTATGTGGTAGACAACAAGAAAGTCGGCTTGGTGGGAGCTGTGGTTTATATTGATTCGCTCCAGCGGGGGACGACAACGGATTTGAACGGACGCTATCGCTTGGTAGACATTCCCATAGGAGAGTATGATATGACTGTTTCTTACGTGGGTTACAAGAAGATAGAGAAGAGAATCAAAGTGACAGAAAAGACGAAAGAGTATAATTTTGTCATGGACGAGAATCTTGTTTTGAACGATGTGGTGGTGGCGGGTACCGCTGGCGGTGCGTTAAAGACTCTGAATCAGCAACAGACTTCTTCCCGCATTATGAATGTCATTCCAGCCAACCAGATTGGCAGTTTTCCCGACCCGAATATCGGGGACGCCTTGAAACGCATAGCGGGGATTCATGTGCAATACGACCAAGGTGAGGCGAAGTTGGTGAGTATTCGGGGCACGGATCCAGCTTATAGTACGGTGTCCATTAACGGTGCGGCCATGCCATCCACGAGCGACGACCGCGCCGTGCGAGTCGACGCCATCCCTGCCGACATGGTGCAAGCGGTGGAGGTCAGCAAGACGATCACTCCGGACATGGACGGCGACGCTATTGGTGGTGCGATAAATTTAGTCACGCGGAAGGCTCCCCATGAGATGTATTTTTCGTTTAATGTCCATGGTGGTTATAGTTTCTTGACCCGCCAGCCTCAGTTTAACGGAAGCGTTGTGTTTGGCAATCGATTTTTCAACGACCGCTTGGGGATTATAGCCTCTGCTTCCGTTTATGACCAATCTCTGGGGTCCAATAAGCACGGTTCCGCATGGGAAGAGGCACAAGTGGCAACGAATATGTACTTTATCCCCAAGTATTTCGAGATCGAGCAAACTTTGATGGAGCGGTTGCGCCAAAGTTATACCTTAGGAATCGATTTTGAGATTTCCAATGACCATTTTATTTCCTTTACCGGTATTTTCAACGATTATAAGGATTGGCGGCAGCGTTATACGTTACGCATTGACGACATTGGCAACGACTACAAGGTGAATTGGAAGAAACAGTCCGGTTACGAGAACGTGGAAATTATCGATGACGCCGACGATTATGAAGGAGTGGCCGGGACTCTTTTGGATGCGGACAACGACGGAGTGGACGATTTGACGGGTGCGCTTTATGTGGATTTCGACCCCTTGCATCCGACGTTTTATCCGGAGCTTGAGCGTCATGTCTATTCCGGAGCGAACAAGAAGGGTGCTGAGTTGACGCACACGAAGATTTTCAACGGCTCGTTGAGCGGAGAGCACCAATTGGGCATCCTGAAAGCGGATTGGAATTTTGCGTTTATGAAAACTAGCGAGGATCAGCCCGAGTTGCGGGATTATGAACTTCAGTCCAATGGTGCCGCCGACGGTAGCGAGGAGGAGTCCAATCAAGTGACGATGGACTATACCGATCCCCGTTACATTAACGCCAGCAGCGGATTTGAGATAGAAAACATAGCAGAGAACATTGAGGGTAAAAACTCGGAGGAGGCCTTCCGCGTGGACCATTGGGAGTTGGACGGTTTTAAAGGAAAAACTGTGAAATCGTCCGCCGACCAGTACATTTATACGCTCGATTTGGAATTGCCGGTGGCACAAGGACGATTTCAAAACATCCTTAAATTCGGGGCGAAAGTGAAAACCATGTCCAAGGACAAGCAAATTTTGGAACGGGTGAAATGGCATCCCGCACAAGATCCGGCATTCTCGACGGAGCAAAAGAATTGGAAACGGATGTGGGCCGACATGGCCGCAAATATGAAGGATGTCAGTTCGAAGTTCAATAACTCGCGCTATACTGTGGGACCTTCGGTGGATGCCGAATGGGTGGGGCGGCAAAACGTGGACGCCAATGGCCCGACTTCCGATTGGCAGGTGGTCACCGTTTACAATAATGAGATGTGTGACGGATACAGTGCGAGCGAGGACATTTATGCAGCGTATTTCATGACGACCCAGCAATTTGGTAAGAATCTGAGCATGATTGCCGGAGTCCGCATGGAACGGACCAAGGTGAACTATGTCGGCACGGAATTCGTCGAGCGTCTGGAAACACTGCAGGAGGTGGAGGCTGGGACGGACTACACCTCCTGGCTGCCCGGTGTGCATTTCAGATATACGCCGACGAACAACACAATTTTCCGTTTGGCGTATTCCAAGACCATCAGTCGCCCTTCATACCGTGATTTGGTGCCTTACGAGAAATGCAATGTGAAAAAGAAGGAGCTGGAATTGGGAAATCCGGATATTAAGCCTACCTTCTCCCACAATTTCGACCTGCTGGGCGAGTATTATTTTGGCTCCATCGGTGTGGCATCGGTGGGATTGTTCTACAAGCATATCGAAGATTTCAGAACCACAGCTGTCTATGAGACACCATGGGAGGTGATACAGACGATGGTGCCCGCTCCTTCCGAGGTGCAGGACAATCCCAATGTGGAGCAATATACCGAGGAATATGAGGCGGCCGAGGGCAAAGACTTCGAGACGGAGAAACCTGTGAACGCCGGAAACGCCAATCTCGTTGGCGTCGAGCTGACTTATCAGCACCGCTTGGACTTCCTTCCCGGCTTTCTCAGGAATTTCAGCATTTATGCCAATTACACGCATAACTGGTTGAACAACAAGGATGATGAGGCGCAATTGTCCGGAACAGCGAAGAATATCCTGAACCTTTCCTTGGCCTATGAGAACCGTCGGATGAATGCCCGGTTGTCATACAATTACACGTCCGATTTCCTTTCGTCCACGGGTATCTCCCGCAAGTACAATGTCTATTGCGACGCAGTGAATTATCTGGATGCTAATATAGATGTTTTCCTGACCCCCAAAATAATATTTACTGCCTCGGCGAACAACCTGTTGAACGAGGTGCAGCGTTATTACCAATGGGAAAAGGATTACACGTACTCCAACTTGAACAATGGCTCCCGCGTGCAGATAGGTTTTGTGTTTAATATCTTTTAATCAATAGTTTATGAAGAAAATATTATTTTCAATTCTCTTTCTTGGGGCTTGGCAATGGAGTGTGGCCCAAGAAAATGCGGCCACAGACAATGCGCCGGAATGTGTGATGCTGACTATTAGCGGAAATCCTGCCACTCATCGGGCGGTGTCTTGGCGTACGGAGGTGGGCGATACGGTTTCTTTGGCGGAGTTGGTGCAGTTGCGTCCCTCTCCGGATTTGGCCGAGCATGCGAAACGGGTGCAAGGAAATCATGCCCTTTGGGAAGACGGCGCGCCGGATTACAAAATGGGGCATAAGGTGAATTTTACGGAACTGTTGCCCGATACGTGGTATGCCTATCGTGTCGGGAACGGGGAGCAATGGAGCGAGTGGTTTCAATTCAAGACTGCTTCCAACGAGACAAAACCTTTCTCCTTTCTCTATTTTGGCGATATTCAGAACGACATAAAATCCTTGGGAGCAAGAACGTTGAGACAGGCTTATTCGCATTTTCCGGATGCGGCGTTCATGCTGTTTGCCGGAGATTTGGTGGGACGAAGCGAGCGGCATTATTGGGATGAGTTCTTCTATGCTGGAGGTTGGATTTTCGGGACAATGCCCTCCATGCCGGTAGCTGGGAATCACGAGTATTATCCTAATGGGGATGAGAAACGTCCGTTCTCCAAGCATTGGAACCAGATTTATACCATGCCGGACAACGCTCCTAATGAGATCTATCGCAATCGGATGTACTACGTCGATTACCAAGGGGTGAGATTCGTCGCCGTGGATGCGGTTAATATGAAGGACGAAGAAGATGGGGAAATGATTACCGGGTGGTTGGAGTCCGTTCTGCGGTCGAATCCTTGTAAATGGTGTGTCGTTTTTTTCCATTACCCGGTATATTCTTGTTCTCAAGGCAGGAACAGCGAAAGTTATCGGAATACGGTGAAACCTATTCTGGAAAAATATGGGGTGGATTTGGTGCTTCAAGGGCACGACCACACCTATTGTCGTGGATTTGCGATGGAGCATGTGTCCAAAGATTGTAAGAATCCGCCCATGTACGTCGTGTCGGTCGGCGGCCCCAAAATGTATGGATTGAATGTCGATTTTTGGAGCGATAGGATGGCATCCGACACGCAATTGTATCAGCATGTTTTAATTGATGGTGACGTGCTTAGTTTTCAGACTTTTGACGTGACGGGCAAGCTCTATGACGCTTTCAAATTGGTGAAACGCCCAGGCCAGCCCAATCTTTTCATCGAGGATGAATCTCTGCGTTTTATTAAAATGCGAACGTCCATTCCGGAAAGTGCAAAAAAGAAATACACTCCTGAAGACTTGGAAAGGTATTACCAGCGATTCCCGGAATAGCCAGTTTGTTTTATGATGGAAGCTATGACATGACAATTATCCTGTCATGGCTTTTTTTGCAAATGTGCTTTATGGTTGCTGTATGGAAGTGTTGAATCTCTTGTTGCGCAGGAAAGTGAAAGTGATAGGATTTTGTGGGTTAGCATATTTCTATTATATTTGCATCCTCTTTCGAGGTATTTAATTAAAAATGGAATAAAATAAATGGCAACAACAGCTGATTTTAGAAATGGATTGTGCATCGTCTTCAAGGACGATTTATATCGGATTGTTCAATTCCAGCACGTGAAACCGGGCAAGGGCCCCGCTTTCGTAAGAACGAAATTGCAAAATATCAAGACAGGCCGGACTGTGGAAAACACCTTTACCGCAGGAGTGAAAATCGACGTGGTGCGCATCGAGCGGCGTCCGTATCAATTCTTGTATATGGACGGGGACGACTACATCATGATGCACACGGAGACATTCGAGCAAATACCGATAGCTAAGGAATTGATCAACGCTCCGCAGTTCCTCAAAGAGGGCGATCCCGTGGAAATGGTGGTGCATGCCGACACGGAGACTCCTTTGTACGTGGAATTGTTGCCGACCGTGGTGTTGGAAGTGACTTACACCGAACCGGGGTTGAAAGGCGACACGGCTTCTTCCACTGCCTTGAAGCCGGCGGAAGTGGAGACTGGCGCAAAAGTGATGGTTCCGTTGTTTATTAACACGGGCGAGAAAATCAGAATCAAGACGGAAGACGGATCTTACGTGGAAAGAGTGAGAGAATAGAAAGATGTCACGAGTTTTTTCCTTGTGATTTCTTTTCTTCGATTTTGCGAAGGACAACAGCGGCGGACTTTTGTTCCGCCTCTTTTTTTGACGTGCCCACGCCTTGTCCTAAGATTTTGGAATTGATGGAGATGGAACAAATGAACTTTGTCCGTCGCCAATTGGTGGGTTCAGTGTTGATTGTCAGTTGGATTTTGTTTTTCTGCGCCCACTCGATCAAGCGGCTTTTGTAATTGTGGTCTTCGTGTACTAAGGTCGGGATGTCCACGTAATGGGGGAAAATGTAGTTTTCGATGAACGCTTTCGTCTTTTCATACCCTTGGTCCAGATAGATTGCGCCTGTGAACGCTTCGAATACGTCGCCGTATATGTGTTTGTTTTTCGAAAGGTCGGAGTGTGCCACGACCTCTTTGTCCAGCCCCATTTGTACAGCGATGTCGTTCAACGCGGCCCGGCTGACGATGCGCGACCGTAATTGTGTCATGAATCCCTCGTCTTTGTTGGGGAAAAACTTGTATACGATTTCCGCCACGATGGCTCCGAGCACGGCGTCGCCCAAAAACTCTAGCCGCTCATAATTCAGCACGGCCCCGCTTTTCGTGTGAAGGGAGGCGGACCGGTGCAAAAGCGCCAAGGCGTAAAGGGATTTGTTTTGAGGAATAAACCCCCATTCGGAAAAAGACAATCCATAAAACTTTTCTTTCCGATGAAGATAAAGTTTTATGGATTGAATCATACGGTTAATCACTGTCTTGAGTTTTAGCTAGTGATTACTTCTTGAATACAATACAAGCATTGTGGCCTCCGAACCCGAACGTGTTGCTGATGGCGACATTCACTTTTCTTTCTTGCGCCTTGTTGAATGTGAAATTCAGTTTCGGATCCAGTTCCGGTTCCAAGGAATGGAAATTGATGGTTGGTGGCACAATGTCGTGCTTTACGGCAAGAACGGAAGCTATGGCTTCCAATGCTCCGGCTGCTCCTAACAAGTGTCCCGTCATGGACTTCGTGGAACTAATGTTCAACTCGTAGGCATGCTCGCCGAAAGTCTTTTGGATGGCTTTGACTTCGGCCACGTCGCCCAGCCCGGTGGAAGTGCCATGGACGTTGATGTAATCCACGTCTTTTGTCGTGAGGCCGGCGTCTTCCAACGCCAGATTCATTACGACCGAGGTGTATTCCCCGTTGGGTTCCGGTGCCGTCATGTGGTAAGCGTCGCAATTCATTCCTGCTCCTGCCAGTTCCGCATAGATTTTGGCCCCGCGTCTTACAGCATGTTCATACTCCTCCACGATTAGGGAAGCTCCTCCCTCGCCCAACACGAATCCGTCGCGTTCCGCGTCGAAAGGACGCGATGCGCTTTGCGGGTCGTCGTTGCGGGTGGATATCGCCTTCAAGGAATTGAACCCTCCGACACCAGGAATGGTGATGGCGGCTTCAGAACCTCCGGCAACAATCACTTCGGCTTTGCCCAACCGGATAAGATTTAATGCATCTACAAGAGAGTGAGCGGATGACGCACAGGCAGAAACGGTCGTGTAGTTTGGACCGTTCAGCCCGAACTCAATGGCGATCATTCCCCCCGCCATGTTGGCGATCATCTTGGGGATAAAGAACGGGTTGAATCTGGGGGTTCCGTCCCCTTGGGCAAAGGCCGCGCATTCTTCATAAAAAGTCTGCAAGCCTCCGATACCGGCTCCCCAGATAACTCCGATCCTCTTCTTGTTTTCTTTTTCGAAGTCGAGTCCGGCATCTTTGATCGCTTCTCTTGCGGCTATTATGCCGAATTGAGTGTAAAGGTCCATCTTCCGGACCTCTTTTCTATCGAAATGTGCTGTGGGCTCGTAGTTTTTTACTTCGCAAGCGAATTGCGTGCGAAATTTAGATGCATCAAAACGAGTAATAGGCCCGGCGCCACTGACGCCTCCTTTTAGATTCTCCCAAAACTCGGCCACATTGTGACCCAGCGGATTGATGGTCCCAAGACCAGTTATTACTACTCGTTTGAGTGTCATAAAATGAGTATTAAGTTATTGTGCGTTGGCCTCAACGTAAGCAATCGCATCGCCTACCGTGGTGATTTTTTCCGCTTGGTCATCCGGAATGGTGATGTTGAATTCCTTCTCCAACTCCATGATCAACTCTACCGTGTCCAAGGAGTCCGCGCCCAAGTCGTTAGTGAAAGTCGCGGTCGGGGTAACTTCTGATTCGTCTACTCCTAATTTATCAACAATAATAGCTTTTACTCTGTTTTGAATGTCAGACATAGCATTTAATTTTAATTAGACATTTGTAAATTAACTCGCGCGTCATAGTGACGCATAACTCTCTAAAAGTTCGGGGCAAAGTTATGGATTTTATTTTTATAAGAAAATTTTTTCGGCATAGAATGAAGTTTGTTATCTTTATGGCGTTGATTTTTAATTCTTTATCGTATGAAGAAAATTGCAATATTTGCTTCTGGGTCAGGGTCTAACGCCGAGAATATTATTCGTTTTTTTGAAAACGACGCGCGGAATCAAGTGGTGGGTGTCTTCTGCAACAAGCCGGACGCCTACGTCCTGGTCCGGGCGGAGCGTTTGGGAGTGCCTGCCTTCGTGTTCGGTCGCGACGATTTTTATCGCACCGGTGCCGTGTCGGATAAACTGAAAGCTCTGGGAGTGGACTTGATCGTGCTGGCGGGATTCCTTTGGAAAGTTCCCGACGACATATTGGCGGACTTTCCCAACCGGGTAATTAACATCCATCCCGCCCTTTTGCCGAAATTCGGAGGGAAAGGCATGTATGGCGAGCGGGTCCACCGGGCAGTGATTGCCGCTGGGGAAAAAGAGAGCGGCATCACTGTGCATTACGTGAACGGCCGTTATGACGATGGAGCCGCCATTTTCCGGGCTGTCTGCTCCGTGGCGCCGGACGACACGCCCGAGACCTTGGCCGCCAAAGTGCATGCCTTGGAATACGCCCACTTCCCGCAAGTGATCAAGGAAGTGGCGGACAATCTCTAAACGTTGCGTCCTCGTTTTGGAATAAGTGAAGAGAATGGACTTGCGGGATGTGAAAATGGACGGGTTGCCTGTGCCGCGCAGGTACTGGGCGATTTTGGCGATAGCCATTGGCATCACCGTTTCCGTGTTGGACGGGACGATAGCCAACGTGGCGTTGCCCACTATCGCGGAAGATTTGGACGCCTCTCCGGCCATGTCTATCTGGATTGTGAACGCTTATCAGTTGGCGATAGTGGTCTCCATGTTGTCGTTGTCCTCTTTGGGGGACATCTGGGGATATAAAAAGGTGTATGTTTGCGGCTTGTTGATTTTCATTGTCACCTCCGTGGCTTGCGTCTTGTCCGGCTCTTTGGTGTCGTTGACGGTGGCCAGGGTGTTCCAGGGCTTTGGGGCTGCCGCGTTGGCCAGTGTCAACACGACGCTTATCCGGTTGATTTATCCCAAGCGCCAATTGGGCCGGGGAATGGGAATCAATGCCGTCGTCGTGGCGGTTTCCGCGGCGGGAGGCCCTACGCTGGCCGCGGCGATTCTGTCTGTGGCTTCGTGGCAATGGCTTTTTGCGGTGAATGTCCCTATCGGTGTTGCGGCGTTGGTTCTGGCGGTCCGTTATTTGCCCGCCAACCCGGTGAAGGTGAGGGAGCGTCGTTTTGACTGGGCGAGCGCCGTCATGAATGCGTTGACGTTCGGGTTGTTCATTTTTTCTATTGAGGGGTTCACGCATGATTTGGATTGGCGGTTGCTGTTGCCGGGAGTCCTGATAATGATTGTCGTGGGGTATTTTTTCGTTCGTCGCCAATTGACTCGGCCATATCCTTTGCTGCCGGTCGATTTGTTGCGCGTGCCGATATTCTCCCTTTCCGTGTGCACCTCGGTTTGTTCGTTCTTGGCGCAAATGCTGGCGCTTGTTTCGTTGCCTTTCTTTTTGCAGCACACGTTGGGCATGAGCGAGGTCGAGGCGGGGGTGTTGCTTACGCCCTGGCCTTTGGCTACAATGGTGTCTGCTCCATTGGCGGGTAAGCTTATCGAGCGGGTGCACGCTGGTGTCCTGGGGTGTGTCGGGTTGGTGCTGCTTTCCGGCGGTTTGTTCTTGTTGGCGATTTTGGCGGACGCCTCCCCGGTGTGGGAAATCGCACTCTTCATTGGATTGTGTGGTTTTGGCTTCGGACTGTTTCAAACGCCGAACAACAGCATTTTGATCTCCTCCGCTCCGCCGGCTCGTAGCGGAGGTGCGAGCGGAATGCTTGGCATGGCCCGACTGACGGGACAGACCACGGGTGCCTCTCTCGTGGCGTTGATGTTTGTCCTTTTCGTCGAGGATGGGACTTACGCCTCGCTTTATTTGGCCGGGGGCTTTGCCCTATTGGCCGCCATTGTCAGCATTTCCCGCATTACCCTGCCCGAGCCTGAGGTTCTTCGGGTGAGGCCTCACGGAAAAAAGTAGCATGATTCTCCTTTTGGAGAGGGACTAGAAATGCCCTCGGATTGTTTTGCGGGGGCTTTCTCGCCCTAATGCCGTGGTTTAAAGGGGGCAATAAGCCATGTCGCTCGGTCGGGCTTCGGTGGAGGAACGGTGGGTGGTCGTCTGTCGTCGAACCGCCGCCGTCTCTCCTTCGTGCTGCGTTCGTGCCGCATGGCTTATTAGTGGCTTTAAATACGCTTATTGCTATGGCAAAACCCCTTGGGTGCGTGTCATTCCTTTTTGTGTGTCGCTTTAGGCATTGGCGGTGAATCCTGTCTTTTGGAGTTTATGGAAGTGTGAAACGCTGAGGAGGCGGTGTTCGCATTTAAGTCTCGTTTGAGAATGGTGCTTGGTTTCCCTTTCGTTGTTTTTCCCAGATTGTAAGGGAAGTTTTTGTGAAGATATTAGCTTGAAGGAGAGTCTGCTTGCTCCTCTTTTGTATTGCCCCAAATGTTACAATATGATTCTTGGGCTGCATTGATGAAAAAATTAGCTTGTGTTATTTATGATATAAAGTGGTTGGTTAGTTATGAAAGTTTGTTTGTGGTTGCGTCGCATATATAGTCGTCCCTTAAAAATATTTTTATTTACTGTTATTCAGTTATTTAATCAATAAAAGTCTTTGATAATTCTG